>DAEN01000027.1:4183-6791 GCA_002495315.1 Thaumarchaeota archaeon UBA141 | reverse complement strand
TTGAGTAAATTGAAGGCCGGTTTAGATCTGATGCCTTGTACCTCAAAACTCCCCAGTATCGCAGGATTCGACAGTGATGAGTCGTCATACGTCTTGGGGACACGGTCCTCCTCGTCCCACAGTAGTGGCTTGCCACTATCCTCATGTCTCAAGTAATATCCGTCAGGCCTTATCAGGTATGGAGCGTTGGTATGCTCCTTTAGAAAATCAGCGTCGTATGTTCCTAGCTCATTCAGAATTACGTTGAGCATGCCCAGGGCGAGCATGCTGTCGGTTCCTGGCCTTAGGGACAGCCATTCATCCGCTCTAGCTGCAGAGGCATTCATCATTGGATCGACGACGACCATTTTCATCCCCCCTAACCTGGACTCGGCGAGCTTCGCAGCAACTGTATTCAGGTCGTAGTAACCACTAGTCCCAACATTAGTTCCAAATAGCAAGAGGTACTTGCAGTACCGGAAGTCAGGCATCTTGAACCAAGAGGAGTGCAGAGTGCCACACATCAGATGCTCCGCATTGCCACAATGGGAACCAGCTCCAGAAACCCATGTGTTCGGTGTTCCGAAGCCCCTTGCAAAAGCATTGACAACATTTCCTGTATTGTAGTGTGCTACAGAGTAAGCCACCAGGAGTGAACGAGGATCTATTTTTCTGCATTCTTTGAGCTTCTCGGTGATGTGATCCATGGCGTAATCCCAGCTCACCCTCTTCCACTTTGGATCAACGCCAATCCCCTTTTCCGGATTCGTTCTTACGTGAGGGTAATTTATCCTGCTAGGCGAGTAGTGGAAGACAGAAGAGGATATCCCTTTTGGACAAATCTTCCCTCTACCAATGGGGAAATCTGGATTTCCCTCGATCTTCACCACATCATTCCCTGCAGTTTCAACGAGAATGCCGCATGTGTTATAGCAAATATTACACATCGAAGCCTTCAACGAAATCTTGCCTCGTTATTCGCGTTATTCTCTATAAAAGCTATATCCAGGAAGGCATCAGTAGATTTGAATATGTCCAGGTTCAGGTCGTGTTACTCGAAGACTCAGCGGATAAGTGGCAGTCGTCCAGTCTGACCGAATTATGGCGTTAGGTCGACCAGTTTAATCTCTTCACGAAGTATCAACTGAAATAGATTATTAATGAGAAAAAGTAGTTAGTAGTCGGTTTCCACGCGTGCGATTCTTGATCACTGGAGCTGGATTGATAGGCTCACAAATAGCTCGGTTACTGGTCGAGAATGGTGAAAAACCCTATGTGTACGATCTGAACCCACAGCCCGATGCTATTCGACAAATCGTTAGTCTAGATAGAATCCAGATCGTCAAAGGAGATGTATTAGATCTCAAGGCCTTGGAAGAGGTCACCAGGGGCGAAGGGATCGATACAATAATTCACACTGCTGCCAATGTTTCTATCGTCGGAGCCCAAGAGAGACCCTATGAAACAATAAAGCTGAACATCTTCGGCACCGCGAATATACTGGAACTAGCCAGACGATTGGATATCAGAAATGTGGTCTATGCAAGTTCTAATGTGCTCTACATTCACAGAAAAGGCGGTCTGGAGAACGGATTTCTATCTGAGGACAACTTCCCAAGAACCACTAGCATCTACGCTTCCACAAAGCTCGCTTGTGAACATCTTGGGCTGAACTACGCTGAAGCATACGGAATTGACTTTGTCGCCCTGCGCTTCCAAGCAGCCTTCGGACCATGGACAGGAAAAGGCACAGGGGATTCATCCAATATGCTAAGGCGAATGATCGAGAAGACCTTGAAGGGCGAGGAGGCCACAATAAGCTCGAACATAATGGAATACATCTACTCAAAAGATGCTGCCCGGTCGACACTACTAGCAACAGAGGCTAAGAATCCGAAGAACAGGATCTACAATGTAGGGATGGGGAACGTCTATAATCCTAAAGCAATCATCGACATCATCAAAGAGAGGATACCGTCCGCCAGGATAAGCGTTGAAGAGAGCTCCACAGGGAAACCAGCAATCACCGTGCAAGAACCTGCAGACCCGAATAGAAGCAGACAGGAGATAGGATATGAGCCCCAATATGATATGCACAAGGCTTTGAATGACTATATTGACTGGTATGAGGGCATACATTAACGCGGCAGCAGAACACACACTTAGAGATAGACTGATAGAGAAAGTCGACAGAACGCCTTATGTAGAGATGGTTAAACAGATAGCAGATATCAATGAGTAGACCTATCCGGAGAATGTGGGCTACTAGACCCATAGAAACGAAAGTATCGAGTTCCTCACGTGGTAACGATAAGCTTCTCCAACAATTGAAGGAAACGGTTGCAACTGCCAATAGAATCCTTGCACATACAGGCTTGTCTGTTGGCCCTACAGCATACCTTGGTCACGCTAGTTCTAGGTTAGGAAAAGATAAGATCGTAATGAAAGGAAGAGGGTATCCAATTGACTCACTAGCTAAGATGCGTGGCGAGGATATGATTATCTTAGATATGGAAGGTAACGTTTTGAACGGTCCACCGGGAGTTATTCCTCAGAACGAAGTCAAGATGCATACACGCATCTATCTAGCCAGAAAGGATGTTGGCGGAGTAGTTCATGTACATCCAAG
>DAEN01000027.1:0-3797 GCA_002495315.1 Thaumarchaeota archaeon UBA141 | reverse complement strand
ATTGAGTTTGCTGTAAAGCCCGTGCCAGTCTACAATAACAATGAGCTCATCTGCTTTGATAACCAAGGAGATGCAGTCGTGAAGGTGATGGGGAAGAGCAATGCAGTTCTCCTTAGAGGGCACGGAGCAGTCACCTCGGGTCGCTCTGTACAGGAAGCTACTATCAACATGATCATATTAGAAGAACAAGCTAGGATGAATTTCCTGGCAATGCAAGCTGGTGGCATTAAGCACGGCCACATTCCGATAGCACAAGCAAAGGCATTTCTGGATTTTTATCCCACAATGGGAAATGTTCCGGTACTGAAGAAGGCCGCTAAAGAGAAAGGTCACAAACGTACATCAGGTATAGAGAAACTTTGGACCATCTACTCAGATCTCGTCAGGGATGACAAAACCGCCTGACGAACACAGACCTAAAGCGTCAAACAATCCTGCGACTTTGATCTAGTTACTTGCCTGTAGCGGCCTTCAAAAGATCAAATAGATAATTCGGCTTTAACGGTGTTTCAGTTATCCTGATAGATAATGGGGCCAATGCGTCTTCTATTGCACCGGCCAGAGCTGCGGCTACTGCTGCTGTCCCTGATTCACCAACTGACCGCGAACCGTATAGACCCACTTCGGTGGGCGTTGAAATATGTTCGAGATCAAAATTGGGAACTTCGGCGGCCGTGGGGACGCCATAATCCATCAGTGATGCCGTCAAGAGCTGTCCTTGATTGTCATAGAAGATCTCTTCGTAAAAGCAACCGCCTAACCCTTGAGCCAATCCACCGATAATCTGGCCATCGACTATCTCTTTATGCATCAATTGACCTGCATCGTGAGTCACGATGTATTTCAAAATCTTCACTTCAAATGTAGAAGGATCTACTTCCACCATGATGACATCGGTTCCATTGGAGAATACACCTGTCGCCTCAGAAGTGCGCCCATCAGGGAACTTTATCACCGGCCGTTTGTAAAACCCCGTAGCTTCGAGAGGTTTGTCACCTTGGGAACGCACAACGTCCTCAACTCTGAGAGTCTGCGCTGAAATCTTCGACCGGAACTCGCCTTCTCTCATATAGATCGTGTCGGCGGGAACACCAAGAGACTCTGCAACGAAAGAAATCATCTTGTTACGAAGCTCAGTACAGGCAGTAGCCACGGCGACACCGCCAATCATGGTACTACGGCTTGCGTAAACTCCACTGAAGTCTGGACAGTTCTCGGTATCACTCAATATTACATCTATATTCTTGGCGTCAATACCGAGCTCTCTGCCAACAATTCCAACATATCCTGTTCTCACTCCAGTACCGATGGATGAGGCTGCTATGTAGACCCGTGCCCTACCACTTCCGTCGATACTAACTCGTGCTCCATCTTTCGAAATCACATGAGTCGGGAACTCACCACTAGTTACTCTCTGATCATCTATAGGCAACAGGATCTTGGTTGGTGTAGCCGAGGACTTTACATAACATCCGATTCCAATGCCTAAGTATCGCCCTTCTGTTCGAGCTGCTTGTTGCATACGTCGGAATTCGCGGTACCCTATACGATCTAGTGTTCCAGTCAAGCACTTCACGTATTGTCCCGAGTCCATGATAGAACCCGTTGCACTAACGTAAGGAAATTCGTGGTCTTGGATCATGTTTTTGATTCTAACATCTGCAGCATCGATCCCTGTCTCGCGTGCAAGCTTGTCCATCATTCTCTCCAACGCAAATGTTCCTTCAGGCTGGCCGTAACCGCGATAAGCACCACATGGAGCTTTGTTGGTAACAATAGCAGAGAGCTCGCAATCGTAATTGCTAATATGATATGGACCAGTCATGGTGTACAACGTTACGATTCCAGAGTAAAGCCCTCCATGCCCATTTATCGGAGCCGCGCCAAGATCAACTACTATCTTGTCCTTAAGGCCGATGATTTCCCCATTTTTCGCAGCAGCTATCTCAATGTAATGTGTCTGTTCCCTTGCCTGACAAGTGAGCAAATGCTCATATCTACTCTCAATCCACTTCACCGGCCTTCCCACAAGCATTGATGAGAGCGCGATTACAACGTCTTCATTGAAGATATGACTCTTCTGCCCGAAGCCTCCCCCGACGTCTGGAGCTACAACCCTCATCGATGACGGCGAGAGATTGAGCGCATAAGCCAATAATAGACGTTGTTCATGTACATTCTGAGACGAACAATAGAAAGTTAATCGTTTAACATTGGAATCAAATTGTGCCAAGCATCCCCTAGTTTCCATTGGAGATGCCGACTGACGATGCATTTTGATCCGATCTGAGAGCAAAATATCGGCCTCCTTCGAAGCTGCTTCATAATCCCCAGCAGCAAATTTTCCATTAACATAGAGGTTGTCAGGCCAATCCTCATATAATCGGGCATTATGTACGTCTTTCTCAGCATCTACAACGGGATCAATGGATTCGTAGTCGACAACGATACGCTCCACCGCATCTTCTGCAATATATCGATCTGCAGCCACAACAACGGCTACAGGCTCACCGACATATCTGACCTTGTCCCTGGCAAGGTATGAGTAGTTAACCTGCTGTTTTCTGGTGAACTTCATTCTAGGAGAATAAACAGGGACAGGTAACGGACGAGTATGTGGATCTATAGACTTGCCATCAAGAGCCATGAAGACACCAGGAGTATTCACGGCTCCAGATAGATCGATACTTCGTATTCGAGCGTGTGCGTACGGACTTCTTAAGAATGCAGCATGTGTCAAGTTTTCGACTCGAATATCATCAACGTATTTTCCGAGCCCTGAGACAAGCCTATCTGTGGTCGAAGCTATGCTCAATATGCGCCGCGAATGCTCCCAGATATTTATGTCCATACTTTTGAGTCGCGAACCAATGCGTTACTCACGTCCAGCCACATCGTTCCAATACTTCTACTCATGTAAGAATACTGACTAAGAAAGGTCACGGAAATTATCAACACTCCCTCTTAGTAAAAACGAAGAATTTAATAGAAAAAACACAACATATCAGAGGAATTTGCCGTATCATGACCTCCGCGCCTTCATGACGGAACTTGAAAAGAGATGCGCAATGGCCCGTGTTTCTAGAGAAGTAGACCGACGACTCGAGATAGCCCACGTAGCTGCTAAATCATCGGTTAATGACGGACCCGCACTATTCTTCGAAAATGTAAAGGGATTCAAGACACCTGTTTTCATTGGAGGATTTGGAAATTGGGATAACTTCTTTCTTGCGGCAGAGTCGAACAAACAAGATTGGTCTAAGAAATTCCTCAACGCCCTCAGGTCACCTATCCCCTCGAAGCGAGTCGATAGTGGAGAATGCAAGGAAGTGATTCTGAAGGATGATAAAGTAGATCTTGGATTAATCCCCGCACTGTGGCATCATGAGAAAGATGCAGGATATTACTTGTCCTCAGGAATATTAATCGTACGAGACCCTGATACTGGAATACAAAACTACTCGTGTCATAGGGCATGGATACGCGATCGAGATCAATTTCCCACCTTACTCAGCGTCCCCACCCAGGTTCGACAGATAACAAGGAAATACGTGGATGCTGGAGAGACATGTCCTGCGGCTTATGTGGTTGGAACAGATCCGACATTACACATTGCAGGAGCAAGTAAGATTCCCCCCACGATGGACGAGATGGACTTTGCTGGAGGTCTAAGAGGGGAACCGGCCGAGGTGGTCAAATGTGAAACGAACGATCTCCTGGTCCCTGCCTCTGCAGAAATGGTCATCGAAGGCGAGTTCAGGCCTGGTAATGAGGACGGAGCCATCGGGAAATCAACC
>DAEN01000095.1 GCA_002495315.1 Thaumarchaeota archaeon UBA141 | reverse complement strand
TCTGAGGCAACTGTTACACTTACGGGGCACTTCTTAGCTGACCATGTGACTGGTATTGTAAACCGTAAAGCATTGTCTGAAAGTCAGGAAATTTCCTGAATTTCGAGTCAGTTGTTTCAACCTTCCGTTTTATTGCGCAATCCTTCCAGAGAGTTTCGAAGGCCACGACTATACTCCACTATTTCTGAAACTATTCTTTCGATTCCGTACTCCGGTTCGTACATTAGCTCTGAACGTGCTGCTGAAATATCATAGTTGCCGAATCTGCGGGCTGTCTTCTGTCCGCCTTGTATCATGCCGACTTCTACTTTGCTACCATTGACTGCTTTTTCAAAGGCTCTGCCAATTTCTAGATACGAAAATGCACCTGTCATTACGTTATACGCATTGTGAAGAAGCTTCGAGATCTGACATGCCTTTAGTATGCACTGTGCTGCGTCTGCTGGATGAGTTACTGGTAGTTTTTCAGAAGGTTCGTATGGAATTCTAGCCGGCAATCCCTTCTGAAGCTTGTCGAGGATTTCTGCAACACCAAGAATCTTCATTGCTCCTGTGTCATTACGTTGTCCTGCTCCAAGAATGATACGCGGTCGGATAGCAACGTACTCTATGCCGTATTTTTGAGAATAGATGTGTCCATAAACTTCTGCCGCATGTTTTGATATCCCATAGGCATTAGTTGGATTCTTGGGATGGTCTTCACTGATGGTGGAATCTTCACTTGTGGAACCGTAGACACTGGATGTACTGGTGTAAACTATTCTTTCTATATCTAAGATTCGGCAAGCCTCGAGGACAGTAGCTGTGCCCATTGTATTGACCTGTAGAGCTTCAAAAGGTCTCGCTTCGCCATCACTTGTCAAGAGAGAAGCAAGATGTGCAACCTTAGTTATTTTGTGGGTTTTCATAACTGTGATAAGCTCTCCAAGGTTTAGGACGTTGCCTTTGACGAAGGTGGTACCTGCTAAAACCTGGTCAAGTCCTTGCGTGTGGGGAGATATATCAAAGGCGACTGGATTTTCTCCAAGATCGAGAAGTCGTCTGACTAAATGGCGGCCGACGTCTCCAGTTCCCCCCGTTACTAGTATTGCCATGCACGATTAGCAGTTAGATAGTACTATTTAGAGCTCATTTTTCCTAAGATTCTATAGGGTGCGTTCCGCTCGAAACAGCATGGTGACTAAATGTGGGCATTTGGGAGATTACAGATGTCCTCATTAAGATGAGTCAATGGACAGCAGAAAACGTGGCTAGTATGTTTACGCGTTACGTGGTGTCGTCTTTGACGCGGATGTTTTACTATTATAGGTATGATGATACACAGATGATAACATAGCAAGAGAGACTTGTAGATTGAATGCAGTTGTCTTCCATGGTCCGCGGACGCTTAGTATAGAAGAAACCAAGGAGCCCCGAGCTGGCCCGGGCGAGTTGGTTGTTGCGACTAAAGTCGCCTTAACTTGTGGTACCGATCTGAAAATGTACAATAGAGGCCATCCTTATGCGAAACCGCCTATTGTGATGGGCCACGAATTTGCTGGGATTGTTTCACAGGTGGGTGAAAAAGTTACTGGCTTCAAGGAAGGGATGAGAGTGGTTGCTGCTAATTCCGCTCCTTGTGGAGAGTGCTACTATTGTCAGCACTCTCAGGAAAATCTCTGTGATTTTCTTTCTGAGAATATCCTCGGCTTCTCTCACTCTGGAGCTTATGCCGATTATGTGAAAATTCCCTCAAGGATTGTAGCGCGAAATACAATTGAACTGGAAAAGTCAATAGATTTCAAGCTGGCGGCTTGCGTCGAACCTCTAGCCTGTGCATTACATGGGTTTGAAATAGCAGATATGAAAGCTGGTCAGAATGTAGTCATATTAGGTGCTGGCCCTATTGGTCTTTTGTATATCCAACTAGCGAAGATGTACGGGGCCGGTTCAATAATAACTGTAGCTCGTTCGCGTAAGAAACTTTCCTTGGCTAAGCGTTTGGGATCTAATAACACCATTGTTGCTAACGAGAGACAAATCGAAGAAGTGAAAAGATTAACCGATGGTCGTGGCGCAGATCTGGTAATTGAGGCAGTTGGTCTTCCACAGACATGGGAGACTGCCTTTCAGATTACGCGCAAAGGAGGGAAGACTATGTTTTTCGGAGGATGTCCGGCCGGGACCTCGGTAAGGGTTGAGGCTTATCGTGTCCACTATGAAGAAATGACTTTGCTTGGTTCGTTCCACCATACACCTAGAGCAGTCAGACGAGCTCTTGGAATGATCACCTCTGGCGATGTTGATGTTTCATCGTTGATCACCCATGATCTTCCACTCAGCAGGACAGTGGATGCATTTGCCATGATGTCTGAAGGCCGTGCAATGAAAGTGGCCCTTTTCCCTTAGTTCCCGCGGTCATCGAATTTATGGTAAGACGACCACTTTCAGGCAGTCCTTTCTCTTAGAATATGAGGCTATTTCACTGGAGAACTCATGAAGGCGGAGACGATGTGTTATTAGATCTTTGAATGTTATCCTTTTTTCTGATAACATTCTCAAAATAACTCGAGTTTCAGATTCTGTTGCAGAATAGCTTGGAATGATTGATGTTTCTCGTAGAAAGAGAGTCCCAGGACTAAGCGTTAAACGTTCATCGAGGGAAGGTGCACCAAAGACAATCATAGTTCCACCTTTCCGAACCATTGATAATCCTTGTTTTATGGCACCTGCTGCACTTGTTGCAACAATAACTGTGTCTGCTCCACGATTGTTTGTTTGAGTTTGGGTAAAACTGACGGGATCTTCGTCTGTAGTTTGTGGTGTGAGGGCTCCAAGCCTCTCTGCGGCGGCTAGACGAAAGGGGTTTACGTCAAACGCAAGAATTGGGTTGATGTTCATGGATTTGAGTAAGATGAGGTGTATTAGGCCAGCGGGACCAGTGCCCAGCACGGCTACGCTTTCTCCGTCCACAATACCTGCTCTCAATTGCGCTCTAAGACAGCACGCTGCGGGCTCGATGAAAACCGCATCTTCATCATCAACAGTATTGGGTAATTTCAGAACGCCGCCTCTCTCTACGTTCTCGGCCGGGACTCGAATGAGCTCTGAGAATCCGCCTGGATCGAGATTGGTCCTGGCGAATTCTTTACACATAGTATGTGATCCATGTGTACAATAGTGGCAAGAATAGCAAGCTACATGATGATGGACGAAGACTCGATCACCAGGTGAAAATTCTGTCTTTCCTCCACCAATCCTAGTGATTCGACCCACGAGCTCATGTCCGAGCACTCGAGAAGTCGTTACATGTCCTATCATCTTCTCAATGTCGGTTCCACATACTCCACAGATTGAGAGCTGTACCTGTAACTCTCCGTCTCTGAGATTTGAAGGCTCCACCTCTTTAACTCGAACATCATTATTGTCATCCAATACTACTGCTTTCATTCATTCATCATTTACGGAAGGGAAATTTAACCGAAATGGGTTGGACATTGTTGTACTATTGTAATGCCCTTTGGAATAGTTGCACCCAAAATCTTAATTCGTAGGCAAGACGAGTCTTGTGGCATAGGTGTTTGAATTATGACTGCACCTGCTTCATTTACTGATATCTCCATTGACAAGCTACGTAAGGAAGGCGTAGATGATGTACGTGTGATGGGTATGTTGCGGAAGATGTTGGAGATCCGGCGATTCGAAGAGAAAGTGGAGGAACTCTACCTGGTGAAAGGGCAACTAATGGGTCCATCACACCTCTATATTGGACAAGAGGCGATCGCAGTGGGAATTCTATCTGCTTGTGCCAGTAATGATCTTGTAATTAGCAACTACAGGGGCCATGGACATGCAATAGCACGCGATGTACCAATGAAATACCTTATGGCAGAGCTTTACGGCCGAGCAGACGGAACTTGTAAGGGCCTAGGTGGTTCTATGCATTCTGCTATTCATCCAGCCAAAGGAATGATCTTTGCTTCGGCCATCGTGGCTAGTGGAGTGCCAATCGCGGTCGGTTTGGCTCTTGCCTCTAAGCAACAGAAGAAGGACGACGTGATTATTGTATTCTTTGGTGATGGAGGGCTGAATACTGGTGCCTTCCATGAAGGTGCGAACTTAGCAGGTATATGGAATTTGCCTGTTATTTTTGTTTGCGAGAATAATCAATATGCCATGGGAACGTCAACTGCGGCAACTACGGCGTCGGCAAATCTTGTTGACCGAGGTGCAGTATATGATATCCCGAGCAAAAAAATTGATGGTAATGACGTAGGTTCAGTCTTTGTGACAGCAAAGGATGCACTAGCTAGAGCACGGAAGGGCAATGGGCCGAGTTTCCTTCTATGTCAGACATACCGCAGCAAGGGACATGGGGTTTACGATCGGTCAGAGTACAAGCCCGTAGGTGAGGCAGATGGATGGATCGATAGGGATCCCATTGTCCGACTAAGAAAAGTAATTATGGAAAATCGCATTGCAACAGACGGAGATATTTCTGCTATGGAGGCAGATATAGCAGCGGATATCGGTAAAGCAGTGGAGTTTGCACAGAAAAGTCCGGAAGTCGATTTTAGGGAGTTGTCAAAATATGTCTACGTCTAGTGATGACGGTTCAGGCCGTCAGCTTACTTATGCCGAAGCTCTACGCGAGGCCCTTTACGCCGAGCTGAAGGAAGATCCAGCGGTAATCTTGATGGGTGAGGATATTGGCTCCTATGGCGGAGCTTATCGCGTTACCCAGGGTTTCCTAGAAGAATTTGGTCCTCAACGTGTCTGTGACACTCCAATATCTGAGATCGCTATAGTGGGAGCAGCTATTGGTGCTGCTTTGGGAGGATTGAGGCCTGTGGCCGAGATCATGTACATGGACTTTCTAACGATCTCTGTTGAACAACTCGTGGTTGAAGCCGCAAAGATGCACTTCATGAGTGGGGGAAATCTACGCGTTCCTATGGTGGTTCGAACACAGTACAGTTTGGGACGAGCCCATGGGGCTCAGCATTCTCAGTTCTTTCCTTCTTGGTTTCTCCAGGCTCCGGGTCTGAAAGTTGTACTTCCTTCTACGCCATATGATGCAAAAGGGCTTCTAAAGAGCGCTATCAAGGATGAGAATCCTGTTCTCTTCATAGAATGCAACCTTCTCTACAGGAGCAAAGGGCTTGTCCCTAGCGAGGGATATGCTTTGCCTCTCGGGAAAAGTCAAGTTAAGCGAAAAGGGAATGATGTTACGATCGTAGCCATCTCTAGACTTGTCACAGAAGCACTGGAGGCCGCGACAAGACTCTCTTCCGAAGGAATAGATGTAGAAGTCATTGATCCACAAACCATCCAGCCTCTCGATATGGTACCGATCATAGAATCAATAGAGAAGACAGGACGTTTAGTGATAGCATCGGATGACTCAAAAAGTGGGGGTCTTGGTGCTGCTATCTCATCAAAGGTCATGGATGACGGGTTTGACTATCTAGACGCACCAATCATCAACTTAGCATCTCCAGACTTGCCAATACCTTTTTCGCCCATGCTCGAGAAAGCCTACATGGTAAGTCAGGACAACATCGTTTCAGCCGCTCGGCAACTGGTTTAGGCGCGTATTCGAATGGAGCGCGTTTTCATGCCACGGGCTGAGGCGGCCATGGAACGCGGAACTATTTTACAATGGTTTAGGCAGGAAGGTGAATATGTCAAACAAGGAGACCTACTAGTGGAGGTTGAAGGTGAAAAAGCAAGTTTTGAAGTAGAAGCTCCCCACGGGGGCACTTTGAGGAAAATTCTACATAAGGAAGGTGCAGAAGTCGCGGCGGGTGAGATTCTTGCACTAATAGGCTCTGCAGATGAGTTACTTCCTGAAGAATTTTCATCTTCCAACACGTCTTCAGTTGAGGCTAAACATGACGAGAATCAGATGCCGGAAGAGCGGAGAATCAATATTTCTCCTGCAGCTCGTAAGATGGCAGAACAAATGGGTGTAGATTATCATAAAGTAAAGCCTACTGGCCCCCAAGGACGGATAATTAGAGAGGATGTCTTAGAGGCCTATAAAGCACAGGGCGATGTGATTTCCCAATCTCAAATAACAGAGGCCAAACAGTCACTGACGTTGGAGGGACCCAGGCGACTTACAGTTGAGAGGCTCTCGAAAAGCTTTCGAGAAAGCATCCCTGTGACACTTAATGCGGACATCTTGATGGCGAAGTTACAAATGCTTCGGGAAAACGTCCGGCAAGAGAAGAAAATTCACATTCCAATAGATGCCTTCGTTCTTGCCGCAGCGTCTAGATCATTGGAGAAGCATCAAATATTGAACTCAACGTTCAACGGCGATAGAATAATGATCCATGAAGAGGTAAATGTGGGAGTTGCAATAGAGACCCAAAAAGGCCTCATCGTACCTGTCGTTAATGATGCCAACAAAAGGACGGTGTTGGAAATTGCTAAAGAATTGAGTTCATTCGTAGATCTGGCGTCCAGCGGAAAGCTTCCTGCATCTGCCCTGGATAATTCTACTTTCACAATCACCAACCTTGGTCATCTTGGTGTTGATTCCTTTATACCAATAATCAATCCCCCGAATTCTGCAATCCTTGGAGTAGGAAGAATCTCCCGCCAGGCTGTTATTGATCAGGTGGACCGTGTCGGGATTGCCGAAAAGACGACGTTAACGCTGGTCTTCGATCACAGGGTCACGGATGGGGCTCCCGCCGCTCGTTTTCTCTCTACAATTAAGGAAATACTGGAATCTCCTGAACAGCTTCCTATGTAGGTGGACTCTGCACATGAATGACTGCAAATCTTGCGAGGCTTCAGTCTAGTAATTGTTGTCATTTCTATTCTCCGAGACCTAGACTAGCGTTGGAAATATCTCATTTTGACTGAAGAGTTTATCATGTACAACTTTGGGAGGTAAAGCTCATGGCTCCAAGGATATCTGAAATGGTTACTATTCCGAGCGGACATGAGAAAGTTGCAGGTTATGTTAGCAGACCTGATGCTCCTGGTAGACACTATCCAATTTTCATTCTCCACGAATGGTGGGGGTTAGTTGATCATATCAAGGATGTGGCGAACCGATATGCTGACCAGGGATATGTGGCTGTTGCTTTGGATCTCTTCAAGGGTCAGACTGCTGATTCAAGAGAAGGTGCCAAACAACTTTCCTCCCAGGTGACACCGGAATACTCAAGTCGAGTTTTGGCGGACGCCATGTCTTGGCTCCGCTCCCAGCTTTACGCGAGATTGGATCGGATAGGGCTGACTGGTTTCTGCTTTGGGGGAACTCATGCTCTTAGATTCGCTTGCCAGTCTAAGGCAGTGCAGGCGGGCGTGATCTTCTATGCAAGTAGGTTGCCTGAGGATGAACTCCTGGAAAAGACTGTTACGCCTTTGCTGATACTATATGGCGATCAAGACGGTTCTGTTCCAGTAGATCAATCTAGAAAGCTAGAAGCGACCTTAAAGTCATACGGGAAAGATGCAGAATTGGTACTTTATCCAGGAGCGCGTCACGCCTTTTTCAATGATTCGGAACCAGAGACATACAATGCTGACGCCGCTAACGACTCATGGAAACGAACTATTGCTTTCTTCGATCAGAAAATCAAGCAACAGTAGTGGGAATACCTTCTCAACAGGAATGGGCCTATCTGAAGTTTGATAAACCCGCCTGCTAGGTGAACCTGAATACTACTACTCGGGTCACGATCATTTTTGAGGAATTCTTCCTCTTAGCAGACGGTAGTGAGTGAAGAATGGTGGATTCGATATCAAAGGCGTCTATACGGAAGAAGACGCGGCAGTATGGCTCTTTAGAATCCAGAAACCACGCTGATAATCTTCTAGTCCTAGTGCACTATGGCGAAATAGCGTTGAAAGGACATAATCGTCCTTTCTTTGAGAAGGCTCTCGTTCGTAACCTGGAAACATCTCTGAAAAGAGAAGCCCTTGAGTTAGCAACTCGACTCGAGGGTAGACTAATGCTTGTATTTAGACCGGACGCCAAATTCGAAGCTATTAGTGAGGTCCTCAAGTGTTTCCCCGGAGTAGCTTCTTTTGCTGTTGTATCTACCTGTGATCGGGACATTTCTGCTATCACTAGATCTGCATTGGAGCATACTAGACATCTTACACCGTCTGGGAGCTTTCGACTAAGAATTCAACGAGCAGACAAAACCTTTCCTGGGACCTCACCGGAGATCGAGAGTTTGGTAGGATCTAAGATTAAATCAACTACAGGAGCGCGGGTTTCGCTCACTCAGCCTGACGTTACTGTAAATGTAGAAATTATGCGTGACAAATGCATCGTATATCTTAACAAGATGTCAGGTCCTGGTGGACTTCCAGTCGGAACAAGTGGTGATGTTCTTACTTTGTTTTCGGGTGGAATTGATTCTCCTGTTGCTGCATGGTTGATGCTGCGGAGGGGTTGCTCTATCGATCTCCTTCATATCTATGCTTCTGAAAATGTAGCAACAGTTGGTAAATCTAAGATTATCGCGATAACCAAAGAGCTTGCAAAATATACGTCTGGCATTAGACTTTACCTAGCTCCTTCGTACCCATTCGATCTATTGAAAGGAAGTCTTCAGGAGAAATATTCTATACTTCTTCTTAGACGTTATTTCTTCAAACTAGGATGGTATGTGGCTAACGCTAAAGGTATAGGATCTCTTGTTGTGGGCGACAGCCTAGGTCAGGTAGCTTCACAAACTCTGGACAATATTCGAGCAACTGATGCGGCTGTTAAGATTCCCATCTTAAGACCATTACTGACACACACTAAGCAGGAGATAACAGACCTCGCGAAGAAAATCGGAACATATTCTTTCTCTCTCGAACCGTATAAGGACTGCTGTTCAATGAGGACATCTCACCCGAAGACACGGATGAATGAAGACCAGCTTGATCGCCTCGATAACCTTGTTAACTTGGACAAAGCTGTAGATCAAGCTGCCGCTCAAATTACTTTCATTAAAGTTGATACCTCTGGCTCCGTCCATTGGGTGGATATTCCTGGGTCGGCAAGGGGAACTTTAAGTGGGGAGGTTATTAACTGAGCCTATTCTTCTCTTAACCGTATGTTTCTGAAGGACAAGGTAGCAATTGTAACCGGGGGCGGCAAAGGCATCGGCCGGGCTATTGCACTGGAACTCGCGGAAGCAGGTTGTTCGCTTGGTCTCGCGTCCCGATCCAAGAAGGATTTGACAGGAACATGTCATGAGGTTCGTGCTAGTGGCCAACGCGCAGTACCAATTAAGATGGACGTGACCCAATCTAAAGACGTCGAGAAAATGGTTGATAAGGTAATTGAAACATTTGGTACTGTTGATATTTTGGTTAACAACGCAGGGATTACTGGGCCAACATCGCCACTCCATGAAATTAAGCTTGTTGATTGGGAACAGACGATGCGCGTGAATGTCACTGGAACGTTCCTGTGCTGTAAAGCCGTATTGCCTATAATGATCAATAAGAAGAAGGGCAAGATCATCAACATCAGCTCGACAAGCGGGAAGAGACCAATATCAAATCGTACAGTATATGGCGCTGCAAAGATGAGTGTTATCGGCTTAACGCGTAGCCTGGCTGCGGAAACTGGCAAGTTCAATATCAACGTTAATGCTGTTTCTCCTGGCCCCGTATCTGGAGTTAGAATACAAGAAGTCATGAAACGGGCAGCAGATGCAGAGGGCCTCGACAAGAAAGACTTGGAGAGGCGATTGCTTTCAGCGTCGCCACTAGGAAGAATGGTCTCAGAGCGCGATGTAGCAAAAATGGTAGTATTTTTGGCATCTGAGAATGCAGTAAACATAACTGGGCAGGACTTTGGAGTAAATGCTGGAAGTCTGATGACTTAGCATCTGAACTGATCAATGACGACGAAAGAGTCTGAGCCATATTACGGGTGGGTTCACGTATTAGATTGGCTACCTCAATTCATTCTCCTTGGGTTAGGTGGACTGTGTGTACTCGTATTTGCGATCTCTTCTAATGACGTACCTGTTACTGTTCTTGCTGTTGCAATAAACGTTCTGACAGGTTGGCCGCTGCTCGGCTACATGTATAGCTGGGTGCGGATCAATCCGGGTGGTTGGTATGACCAGATAGTTAGAGGCGCGGTAGTTTCTGGCAACGAGCTCATACTTGATCTTGGATGTGGTCTTGGCAGATCTACAACCTTTATTGCAAAGTCATTAAGGCAAGGCCAGGTTATTGGTGTAGACATCTATAGCAAAAGGTCGTTGTGGGGCAACTCCTTATTGCGCGCTCGGAAGAATGCAGAGATAGAGGGCGTAGATGATATCGTGGATTTTCAGTATGGTGATGCCTTGGCAATACCATTTCCCGACGATCATTTCGATGTGGTAGTATCTGCATACCTGACTCATGAAATTCGGACTAGGGAAAAAAGAGTCAAGATGATGAAGGAAATAGCCAGAGTTCTAAGACCCGGCGGGCTCTTAGTATCTGGTGAGATTCCTCGTTCACGTGCAATATTTCTACGTTATCTCTGGTTTGGATACTGGTTTCTATCTCTTAATCATCTCTTAGATCTTAGAGACCAAACAGGTTTCGAAGTTCTGCAAGAGAAATGGATGTCTAATTCAATGGTCATAATCTCGAAAAAGCCAAATCTAACGTAGATGTAATGATGGGACGCGTCTTAATCGCGTTTCAACATCTAGCAGCGCAAGAAGCCTCGGGCGGGATTTGGACCCGCGACCCACAGCTGGCTTGATTATTCTTTACAAGGCTCAACCGTGCATTTGTAACGACTGTTGCTCTGCCAGGCTGAGCTACCGAGGCTCACATTTGTATGTTAAATGGCCATATTTCTGCGTTACCACAATCAATGGGTTTTCTCAGCTAGATGTGTGACTTTTTGTCATACTGTTATTGAACGGAGACAGGATCTAAGACAATTGAGGAAGGGATAATAGTGTCAGAAGTAGTGCCGGGACCGCCGGGATGGCAGAGTGGACTAAACTTTCCACATTAATGCGCGGGCCTTGAGGCCAGCAAAGTAGGAAAGCCCGTGACCCCTTCGGGGTCTCGTGGGTTCAAATCCCACTCCCGGCGTCTTATTCAAAAAGAATCTTACTTTAGAGTCAAGATAATCTTACAATCATGCTATAGTTGTGTCTATTTGGGCCGATTTAAGATCTATGTAATCTGAATGACTAACGAGAAAGTCCATGAATCATGCTATTTGATCTGTTTTACTCCCCAATACTTCTGTAATATCTTCAGAGCGTGAGGTGTAGATCGCCATTTTCCATTCCTGTAAGATACTATTCCGCCATCTTCAAGTATTCCTAGGATCCTGCCGACGTGATGAATCGATTCAGGACGTTTCAGCATCTTCAATTTTTGAAGTATCTCTAATGGTGTCTGAGCTTCTTCACAGATGTATCCAAACAGCGGGTAGGACTCATGTTCAGATAGAACGGCTCGTATGGATCTATCTTGTTCATGTAACTTGTTTGCCAACTTTTATCTCATCATAAAAAGTCAAATTCACTCTTATATTAAATCCCTCGACTTGAATACTGACTATGTGTTGTTCTCAGATTACGTCTTTTGAACGAGATTCAGTCGTCCTAGCTCATTAGCGTAGTCTTGCATCGCAGATTCGAGGTCAAATTCTGGTTCAAACCCGATCTCATTTCTAGCCCGCGTGGTATCTAACACGCAGTATCCATCGAATGGTCTTTGACCTTTGTACTTGTAATCCAGGCCCGGACCGATCTCGATAACGGCGGAAGGCACGACTTTCTTAACAGCTTCTGCAACATCATGGAGCGAGAAGGCTTTACCAATTCCAAAATGGAAGATTCGATGTTTCATTCCTTCACTCAGAGTCGCTTTTACTACCGATTGAGCCACATCTTTGTAGTATAACAAATCATCCTTAGAGTCCCCGCCCATCGGAATATTGGTGGGCTCTCCCCTCAGAGCATTTTCTAACATCCCGCCAACAAGAGAGAATTGGGCATGTTTTTCAATCGTCTTACCAGGCCCGAAAGTATTTGCGAAGCGAAGGGCTACGAAATCCAGGCCCTCTTTCTCAGCGTAGTGTAATCCAAATTGTTCACATGCGAGCTTAGTGGAGCTGTAAATGCGACTTGCGTTGGCAGGGTGATCCTCAGTTATGGGTTTGTACATTGGATATCCATGATCACCAACAATATCACCATAGACTCCTTTAGAACTAGTGAATACGACTCGTTTGATACCACTCAGGGCAGCTGCCTCGAGGATATTTAATGTCCCTCCCAGGTTCACATTTAGTGCTAGACGGGGCCTCTCTTCCGATTCTGTTATCAAATAAGCCATGTGTATTACTCTTTCGACCTCATACTCTTTCATAGTCTTGATGATGGTTCCTAGATCTGTGACATCGCCCTTTACTACTGTAAATTTATCGGAGATATCATGAAGTAGCCTGGTATCTGCTATCCAGTCATAACAGATGGGTTTGTGACCCATCTCCACAAGGCGACGAGTGACCCACGATCCCATTGCTCCCGTACCACCGGTGACCATCACATTCATAGGAATGTGTCACGACTTTCTTGCCTGTAGGTAAGCATTTCGTAGGACGTCTTGTATGGATCTTGGGTGAATCTGACGAATAGCAACCGAGCAATTACGTGTGAGAGATCTTGACAGATCTAACAGAACTATTGTTTAGGATTTATTCTTACGGGTTACTGTTCTCTGCGCGTTGATCATCTTCTGGAGCTTAGTTCTGAGGTGTTTGCCATCTGTTCTCTTGCTGAATTCTAACCTGTCTGTCTTAATTCCAGCGTTTTTCAGCTTTCGTTGGATAACTTTCTCAAGCTCAAGATCTAGCTCGTAACCAACAGAGTTCCTGCGTAGTTCTTTAGCCACCTTGGCTGTAGTTCCAGATCCAAGAAAAGGATCCAGAACTGTCTCGCCCATAAATGAAAAGAGACGAATGAGTCTTCTAGGAATCTCGTCGGGGTAAGCAGCTACACCTTCCTCAATTCTTCCCTTCACCGGAAGAACATTAGTGATGTTCCAGACAGTGATGTACCAGTCTTTTGCATTGTATTCTTCGATGGGGATCTTTGATGCCTCTCTATCTTTTTCTTGCAAAAGGTCTATGTTGGCATAATCAAACTTTCCTTTTTGAAAGATGAGGATACTTTCCTGAATGTTATCTGGATAAAAGTACATTGGATAGGGGTGTTGAATTGCGACCCCGCTTCTCCTACTAATCCTGGTGTAGCCCTTAGGTTTGACCCAGATGATCTTATCGCGATATCGAAATCCTTCCCCGAGCATGGTGTGTGTTATATCTGAGACTAGTGGGTACCTTCGACCGTTTACAAGCATATCATCGGTTACAAGAGCGGCAATTCTGCCCGGTGCTAGAACTCTGTATATTTCTTTGGCTACATCTTTGAACATACTCAGGAATTGATTGTAATCACTGAATAGGCCTGGATAGTCAAATGGAGCGTTGTAGTATGGTGGTGATGTCACTACTAGATGGACTGAGCTTTGGGCAAGTTCGACCATATCGCGACTGTCGCCAAAGATAATTCTGTGATGCATGTGTAATTCTATCAACCATCATGTTGCAAGCTGTAGTTCAAATCACGTTGCCTGATTGATATAGTACATCATTGTTCTTTTCGCATCAAACACTTTCTTCACTTGTGTATAATGACTCAGCTAGTAGCTTCAGGTGGAATAGTTGTTCTGTTGTGACTTTAGTTGTCTTAAGATCTTCTCTCCAGTAATGGGAAGATCCTTGATGCGGACCTTCACAGCATCATATACTGCATTACCAATAGCAGGCGCTACTGCTGTGATAGCTGCTTCTCCCGCTCCTCTGGCGCCAAAAGGGCCATCTGGATGCGGTGTTTCTAGAATGACTGATTCCATACGTGGCATGTCCAGCGAGGAAATGACTTTGTAGTCTTTGAAATCTGGGTCCACGACGCGGCCTTCGTCCAGCACCATTTCCTCGAATAGAGCTGTACTGGTTCCCATGAAGACTGACCCTTCAATCATACACTCCACCAACTTGGGGTTAATTGCTTTCCCTACATCCATGGCTGTAAATATTCGTCTTACCAAAATTTTTCCAGTTTCTATATTGACTGACACTTCAGCACAGAGGGCCGTAGGGGTATAGAATGCGGTGGCACGATCTGTTGCACATTTGCCAGTTTCTGGATCAAGAGATCCAATCTTCTGATAATATGTACCTTTTCCAAAAAATTCTCCCCCCTCTTCGAGAAAGTCTCCTCCCTTGGCTATGTTTCTAACAAAGAGGTCTTGAAATGGCATCTGAAGGTTTCTATCCACGATCGAACGAATCTCCCAGTCTGAAAATTCCAACTCGTGAGGTCTTTGAGCCATTTTTTTAGACGCACTTTCTAGTATCTGTTTCCGTACATCAAGTGCAGCTAATCTTACTGCATTTCCCGTGTGATATGTCTGTCTACTTGAATATGCGCCAGAGTCAAAAGGAGTTTGAGCTGTATCTACTTGAACGGATTTGACATCTTGACAGGGAATTTTCAATACTTCGGCCACGATTTGTGGTAGTATAGTGTGAGAGCCAACACCTATTTCCATCGCACTTGTCCAGATCTCGACATGTCTATCTTCTTTCACTCGTACGAAGGCAACCGACGCGGAAGGACCCGCACCATACTTGTCTGTTAACGCTATTCCGCGGCCAACTTTCCACGGAGTAGTTTCACGCGGAAGCTGGGAGGATGTCATGAATTCTTCTACCTTCTTTAAGCATCTTCTATTGTCGATGGCAATCAACTTCTCACCTATGGCATTGACCTCACCTTCCTTCATGAGGTTTCTAGAACGGAATTCCATAGGGCTTAGGTTCATCTGTTCTGCGATCATATCCATCTGTGACTCAATGGCCCAGTCCATCTGTGCTGTCCCAAATCCGCGGAAAGAGCCGGCTGGCGACTTGTTAGTGTATACTCTGCATGACTCGAATTTGAAGGCGGGAAGACTGTAGGTAGCGAGGGCTGCAAAACATGCTGTTCGACCTACTTGAATACCACCGCCGCCAGAATACGCTCCTCCATCCAGAAGGACATGGAGTTCTCGAGCGCGGATGACGCCGTTTTCCATGACACCATCACGGATGTCTATTTTGAATGGGTGTCGAACTGTACTGCCGATGAATGTCTCTTCTCGACTAAAGGCTACTCTGACCGGATGTCTAGTTCTCCATGCTAGTACCGCCGCAATAGCTTCAGCACTTACTGTCAGCTTGTTTCCGAAACCGCCTCCGACGTGTGGGACTTTTACTCTGATTCTATGCATGGGCATTTCAAGTGCGTCACTGAGTTCCTTCCGGATCCGGTAAGCTGATTGGGCTGAAGACCATACTATAAGACAGTCATCTGGCGATCGCTGTGCGATCGCTACACAGGGCTCTAGATGCGTAGCATGTACCATCGCTGTGGAAAAATGATTTTCAAGTACAAGATGAGATTCACTAAATCCTCTGGTGACATCTCCAAAATTGATTTTCATTACGCTACAGACGTTTGGAAGTTTGGAATGAGATGACGGTAAGGGTGGCAATGTTCGGTTGTAACTACTGAGTTGCGGGTGGATGACCTCTGGCGGATTACTGCTTGCTGCTTCCTCGGGATCAAAAACTGGTGAGAGTTCTGTATAATTGACCTTGATAAGCTCCAGAGCTTCGAGAGCTACTTCTTCTGTATCTGCGGCAACTGCAGCTATTGGTTCTCCAACATATCGTACAGTCCCTCGCGCTAGAATAGGTGTATCCTCAAGCCCCATACCTCGAAGGCCATTTGGGAGATCACTGCCGGTTACCACGGATCGTACTCCAGGTAGTCGCAGAGCTGCATTGGTGTCGATCTCTTTTATTCGAGCATGTGCAACGCTTGATCGTTTGATCTTTCCCTCTAATGCATGAGATGGGAGCAAGTCGAATGTATATTGGGCTTTTCCAATTACTTTCTCATGGCTATCGTGGCGGAGAACAGATTGTCCAACCCAGAGGAGTCTTTCATCCTGTTGGATGGAAATCACGTTCATCAGCATAGGTTGAAATTATATAAGCCTGGTAAATGCTAACTTTACTGCTCCCGAGTGTTTTTTTATTGCTCTTCCTGGAGTATGGGGTGTTCGAGGAGATTTTCACCTGCCTAGTAGTCGCAAGAACCGACGCCACAAAAGACGCTACAGTAAGAAATTATTCGCAATTCTGTTCGTTCTTGCTATTTCATTGTCGTCCATTGGATATATTTTGATGACAACCGAAGGGTTAGCTAGAACTCCGTACTCTCTTGGTCGTATAGGTTCCACCCATGTACATGCCTTTTTGAGAACCTATATCCAAGGAGAAGTCTTGGATTTCTCACTAGAAGGATTCCAGCTTAGGAACGGATTTGTTCATTTTGAAAACGGAGATGGCTTCACGGTTCATAAACACGCTACAGGAGTTACATTGAGATTCTTCTTCGAGACTTTGGATATGAAGATTGATCGAGACGGGATCAGATTACCTAGCGGAAATAGGTACAACATCAATGAAAACGAAGAATTCCATGTATTCGTCAACGGTATTGAGCTACATGGAGATGATGACTATGAAATTCAGAGCCTGGACCAGATACTTGTAACTTTTGGTGACGAGAGTAATGCGATACTTCAGGAAAGACTAATTCTGCTTGCCAGGGACGCTCTTTCAGCAGAAGCAGAGATTAAAAGCTAGAACATGCTTGCCGTATATGAATAAGGATGCTGAATGTTTAGGTCTAGTGGAAGAATGCTATATTTCACTTGTCTGATCATATCTAGAATCAAACGCCGCAAAAAGCTTCCAGGTTAGCTCTAACCATAGAAGGGTCGTGTGGCTTCTCTGGGGATCCGGCCGACAAGCTTGTTGTTCATTTCTTTATACCAATCCTCGACGGCTGTAGGTACCGAAGGTTTCATCTTTGCAAGCGCTGACTCGAAGTCTGACATATTCACAACTGGTTTTCTCTCTGATCTCCTGAGTGCGGCTATCCCTGCTTCACGACATAGTGCTTCCAGGTCCGCCCCAGAATAGCCGATTGTAGTTCGCGCTATTTCTTCCATCGAGATATTAGCTGCAAGTGGCATTGCTTTCGACGCGAGGTCCAACATGGCCAAACGTGCTGGTTCATCTGGTGACGAGATGTATAAAATGAGATCTAGTCGCCCCGGCCTTATGATGGAAATGTCTAAAAGGTCTGGCCGATTAGTTGCTGCCACAACAAAGACGTCACCAATACTGTAAATGCTATCCATCTCTGCTAGGAGCTGACTTAGGACTCTTTCTCCTACTCCATAATCGTCGGATGAAGTCGAACGCGTCTTTGCTATTGAATCGATCTCATCAAAGAATAGAACGCATGGCGCCGATGTCTTTGCCTTGCGGAATATTTCTCTTATTGCTTTCTCTGACTCTCCTACCCACTTTGATAATATCTCCGGTCCCTTCACTGTAATGAAATTTGCTCCGCTTTCCGAGGCAATTACTTGTGCCAAGAGCGTCTTTCCACATCCTGACGGACCAAACATGATGACGCCACGTGGCGGTTTGACTCCGACCCTCCTGAAACGGCTGGGTTCTTTGACAGCCCAGATCACATTCTCTTGCAGTGTCTTCTTGATGTCTTCTAGGCCTGCAACATCTGACCACCCTACATGGGGAGTCTCAATGTAAAATTCACGAAGTGCAGTAGGTATGACTTCTTTTCTAGCATCACGGAAGTCATCTGGAATAACCGCGATGCGTTCGAGCAACTGTGGGGGAATGAGTTCGACCTCACTGTCAAGATTGGGGATTTGTCTTCTAAGGGCTATCAGAGCAGCTTCTCGAGTCAAAGCACGTAGATCTGCTCCTGTGTATCCGTATAGTTCCTGGGCCAGCTCTGGTAGTCGAATATCTGATGAGAGTGGCATTCCTCTTGTGTGGATCTCTAGGACACTAAGGCGACCCTCATGATTAGGGACGCCAATCTCTACTTCTCGGTCAAAACGTCCTGGTCGCCGTAAGGCTGGATCGAGACCATCAGGCCTGTTTGTGGCTCCTATGACGACTACATTTCCACGGTCTCCCAAACCATCCATTAAAGAGAGCAATTGCGCAACTACTCTTTTTTCTACATCACCGAATACTTCTTCCCGTCTCGGTGCTATTGCATCGATCTCATCGATGAAGATAATTGATGGAGAGTTATCTCGCGCTTCCTTGAAGATGTCTCTCAATTTTGCTTCTGTTTCTCCGTAGTATTTGTTCATTATTTCCGGTCCGTTGACAGGGAAGAAATTTGCCTCGGATTCATTAGCAAGGGCTCTTGCAATGAGAGTTTTTCCACAGCCTGGGGGGCCGTGTAGGAGTATACCACTTGCGGGCTCAACTCCAAGACGTTGAAAGACTTCAGGGTGTCTAAGAGGAAGCTCAACGATCTCTCGGAGCCTATTCATCTCTTCCTTTAGTCCACCAATCTCTTCATATGTGGCTAGTGGCGTGCTCTTCATCTCTGTAACAGGTTCTTGGACAATGGTTAGTCGCGTAGCCTGATCGAGGCGTACTATAGTCTTCGGCCTGACACGAGAAACGGTGAAAAGGATTGGATTCCCCAGAATCACAACGGAAATCTCGTCTCCTTCATTCAATGGGATTTCCCTGAGGCGACCCTTCACGAATTGTGCAAAGTCGTTGTCTGCCGACAGTTTTGTTCCGACTGGAGCTAAAACAACGCTCTTCGCTGTCTTCGTTTGCCCTTTTCGAATGGTTACGTAGTCGTTGAGTGCAACTCCTGCGTTCTTTCGTGTTTGACCGTCTATTCTTATGTCTCCATTCGCCTGATTCTCATCATCAGTCGGCCAAGCTGTCGCTGGGGTTAGTCTATTCCCAACTACTCCTATAGTGTCGCTTGTTGTTAGTCCTAGACTATCCATTATTTCTTTACCGAAGCGAGCTCTGTTTTTGCCAACATCTCTTTGTCTAGCTTCAGTAACTCTTAGTTGCACAGCTTTTCCAGTATTATCTTGGACCACTGAAATAGAATCACTATCTCGTTATTCGGCGCTGCAGTTAGGCTGGAATAACTTTCGTCACTTCTATGAGCGGAGCGTGGCAGACATGCGACTCACGCCTGTCATTTCAACACTTCCTACATTGTCGGCAGAAGTTATTGCTGATTCCACCTCATCAGTAATTCCATCTCTCTCTTCTGCAGCCAAGTCTAATATGAGTGACTCAAGACCAAAGGCTATGGGTTCGGTAGTCTTTGTTTTCATGGCGACTCCCTCAGGAAGGATTGACTCGATAGAGGTAGCCATTGCATCTAGGCTAGTTGTGGTCTCCTTAGGCAGGATTTTCAGCCTGATGAGAAGAGCGGTCACAGATAATCACCTACGGACCCTCGAAACTACAGTTGATGCAGCGATATAGTCTGGCAAAGGTCCTACATTTCTCGCAGCGCCAGATGACGAGTCCACCACACTGAGGACATGAAAACTTTGCTGCTTTCTCTCCGGGCATGATTGGCCGGTTACACGAAGTACAAAGAGGAAGCTGAACTTGTTTCTGAGACAATTCTCAATGTACACAACTTCTTGTGGTTTTAAGGTTACTGTCATTTCTTATTATTGGTTGAATTGAGGGGATTTAGTAGTCCCGTTCTAGGAAAAAGTTCTCTGAATCCAGATTTTGCTATCAACGCGGCGATCTCAATTAGTCCTCGACTTCCGAGGCTTCGTGCTAGGGTTAGAGTGTGAAAGTCAAAGTCTGTATCAAGCGAGATCATCTTTAGTACTGTTGATTCAGATACGATGTGTAGCAATCTATCTATCTCATCATTTGTCAGTTGTTCAAAAACTCGCCTTAGCTTAGCCATTCTTCGGAATTCTCCTCCGAATATTCTTCGCCATTTCTTTTGATATGACAAAATAGCTTTTGTTTCTGAATTAGTGAGATGAGATACTATTGCTTGTCCCGCAAGTAACCCTCCCATTCCCGCTGAATAGATTCCGCCTGCTGTAGTGGGTTTGGATTGTCCTGCCGCTTCACCTGCCATGACGATTCCGTTTAAACAAAAGTTCGGGAGTGGGCCTCCTACAAGGATCGGTGCAGTGATCTTTCTCATGATCGCTGATCGACGTTTGTTAAGAAAGGAGTCTAGGACAGAAAAGGGACTAATGCCATTCCCTGCTGTGCCGACTTTTGCAGTCTTGTTTCCTGTTGGAATAACCCAAGTGAAAAAGCCGGGAGTTACTTGGTTATTGAAATGAACTTCTACTTTTTCTGCATCGATCCAGTCTCCATGCACTTCATATTTGCCTGCAGGTAGGAGACCCTTTGGTCGTTGTCGTAGATATGATGATGACCCTCTACAGTCTATTGCTACATTGCATCGATAGTCTTGCTTTTGTGAAGAAACCGCGAAGAGATCATCCTTGCGACGTATTACAGAAACTCGTTCGCCGACGCGGATTTCGGCACCGAGCTTAACAACTTCAACCCCAAGCTGTTTGTCTAATATGCTTCGATTTAGAACAATAACACCTTGATGTTCTGCATCAATTTCTATTTCAAAACCTGAGGGGGAATGGAATGTCGCTTTCTTGATATATGCTTGTAAAGAACTTGCGCTTGGGATTATCCCGAGCTCGCCTAACGCCCTTTTTGTGACTAATCCATCGCATTTTTCGGGGAGTCCGATGTCAAAATGTTCCTCAAGAATGGCAATGGATTTTCCAGCTCTGGCAATTTCCCGAGCAGCCAATAAGCCTGCAAGACCTCCGCCAACTATGATGACATCAAAAACGGCGGTAGACATCGACTAAACATCATACACAGGATATAATACCTTTAGAGACTTGTCTATAGAGCTGAGGGAGATGACACTCGGTCAATACAAGCAAGTACTGTTGATACGAATTGACATAGGTATGGGAAAGGGAAAGATGGCTGTACAAGCTGCCCACGGTGCTTTGATAGCTTCTGAAGCAAGTAGACTGAATCGTCGTTCCTGGTATGATTCCTGGAAACGAGGAGGTCAAGCAAAGATAGCTGTAAAGGCGGAATCTGCTGATGTTCTCCTCAGAACAATGAAAAGAGCGAAAGAAGATGGCCTCCCAGTAGCCCTAGTGGAAGACGCCGGTCTTACCCAGCTGACTCCCGGTACGGCCACTTGTCTCGCAGTAGGCCCTGCGCCGGTCGGCTTGATAGATCCGATAACGAGTCAAATGAAGCTCCTATGATGAGTGTCTAACTCCGGGAAGCAATCTCTACTATAATTTCCTATTTTGAGTAGTTATTGTATATATAATCGAGAATCGAAAGCAGTTCGAGGCCTTGGACCTCTACGATATTACAATAATTGGCGCGGGACCTTCTGGATTATTCGCGGCCTTTTATGCAGGACTTAGAGGGATGAGAACCAAGGTAATCGAAGCACTTCCTGAACCCGGTGGCCAGCTGGCGATCCTCTATCCAGAGAAATTCATCTATGATGTACCAGGATTCCCTAAGATCATGGCTAAGGATTTGGTGAGTTCTCTATGGGAACAGGCAAATCGATTCAATCCTTCCTTTCACCTTGCAGAAAAAGTTGGCAGTCTGCATCATATAAATTCGAAAGTCATAGAACTAGAGACCGATAAAGGCATACATCATACAAAGTCTGTGCTTATCGCAGCGGGTATTGGTGCCTTTTCTCCGAACAAGCTTGACATTCCCAAAGCAAAGGAATTTGAAGAAAACGGCGTCTTTTATTTTGTTAAGGAAAAAGCGGATTTTCAGGGGAAGCGGATTCTTATTGTTGGCGGTGGAGATAGTGCTGTTGACTGGGCCTTGAACCTTCGCGAGACTGCTAAACAAGTCATTTTGATACATAGGAGGGACGTTTTTAGATCACATGAAGAAAGTCTGAAACAGCTGTTTCAATCTGATATTCCCATTGGGTTGTTCTATGAACTTAAGGAAATAAACGGATCCGATAATGTGGAATCTGTTAAAATCTTCAACAACAAGCGCAAGGAAGAGATTAGTATCTCGACAGACGCAGTTCTTATCAGTATAGGGTTCAGAGCGGACATTGGCTCAATAAAAGACTGGGGGCTCGAGATACAAAATAGAACGATATCAGTCGATGGTTCTATGAGGACAAATATATCGGGAGTGTTTGCTGCTGGGGACATTGCCTTTGATGTGGATTCTGCAAAACTCAACCTCATCGCTACCGGTTTCGCGCAATCGACTATTGCGGTGAATTGCGCTAAGAAGTACATCGACCCGAAATCACAGATGAACCCAGGCCACAGTAGCGAAATGAAACTTGAATCGGGTAGTGAGTCAGATCAAGAGCTCGTCCCTGCGGTCACGCTAGACGAGTTCCTTAAGCGTTAGGATTATTCTATAGTACCAGCTAACCAGTGAAGTTCTTTGTCTGCTTTGATTGAAGGGTGATGTGGATCTACTAGAATTACTTCATACCATGAATGTTTTCCATCGGAGTAGATGAAGTAAGAATTCAAGAGATGGAGATTAGCGTATTTCTCCTTGACGCGACGCTCTGCGACTTGTTTCATACTTACTGCAGCCTTCATTCTAAGAACGCCCAAGTGCTTTGGTCTCCTACCCATTCGAGGTCTCGCTCGCCGCATGCCGCCTTTTGATACTTTGATACGTACTACGGCAAATCCTTGTTTGGCCTTGTAACCTAGATGGCGAGCCCTGTCTAGTCTAGTAGGTACATCTAACCGAACTATGGTTTGTTCTCTTCTCCAAAGAATGGCTCTTTCTCTGATGCTCTGGGGCTTTGACTTAAGAGCCTGTTGCCAAGTATCAGCAAGGTAACGGTACAATGTCGGCGTTTGCTCAGTTCTTCATTCTCTTAAAGCTTCTTCGAACCAAGAGCGTTAATTGTCTTCTGGGCGATTTCAACGCCTGCGGCTTCTTGTGTCTCTCTAGTCTGTGATCCTATGTGTGGTGTGCAAACTACGTTGGGAAGCGAAACTAGTTTATAGCTATTTGGGGGTTCTTCACCAAATACATCAAGTGCGGCACCGCCAAGGTTCTTCGAAGCTAGTGCGGCATATAGGGCATTTTCATCGATTATACCTCCCCTGGAAGCATTGATAAGAAAAGCGCCAGGCTTCATCATGTCTAGCAAATTCTTGCTGAGCAAATTCGTTGTTTCAGCAGTCAAGGGTATGTGTAAAGTTACGATATCTGATTCTCTAAGCATCGTGTGGAGGTCAACTATTCGAACGTCAAGTTTGGAAGTGACTGCAGGATCTACTTGGATAATATCGTAGCCTAGTACATGCATACCAAATGCTTTTCCCAGTTCTGCAACGCGACGACCTATCCGGCCAAAACCCAGCACGCCAAGCTTCTTTCCAAATAGCTCCGTTCCTAATGAACTGCTCTTATTCCATTGTTTGGATTTAATGCTTCGATCGCCGTTGCAAATCCCACGCGCGAGCGCTAAGAGTAGACCAAAGACTAGCTCCGCCACTGCTTGTGTAGGAGCCTCTGGTGTGTTCAGAACCTTGACCTTGGCTTCTGTAGCGGCCTCCAGATCTATATTGTCTAGACCTACTCCTGCTCTTCCAATTACTCTGAGTCTATGTCCCTTTGTGATCAGCTCACGTGTGACCTTAGTTCTTCCTCTTACGATGAGAGCACTATAATTGTGAATTATTTCTAAGAGGTGATTTGGTTCTATGGTGGGTTCAAGAGCGTAGCTTAGTCCTGCTTCTTTGAAAATTCGAAGTCCACCATTGCCAATAGAATCTGCAACTAGAACTCTATTTCCTTCATCCTCTTGTATAGCCAATTGATGTGATATCTTATTCCTCATATTTGGGATTTATGATACGACAGTGAATCGTCTATCTTTGGATCTTTATAGAGTTCGAACAAGAACGCTCTGGATGTGATTGTTGGGATTATCGGGAAACCCAATACGGGAAAATCGACCTTCTTCAATGCTGCAACACTTCTGAGCGTGCCGATGGCAGACTATCCATTTACAACGATTAAACCTAATCGGGGGGTTGCATATCTGCGTGTTCCTTGTGTCTGTAGAATTCTAGGCATTAATGATAATCCTGTCAATTCATTTTGTCGTGAAGGAAGTAGATTCATACCAGTTAATCTGGTGGATATAGCTGGACTAGTTCCTGGGGCTTCCTCAGGACGCGGGTTGGGGAATAAGTTTCTAGATGATGTTAGGCAAGCTGATGCATTGATCCATGTGGTAGATGCATCTGGATCTACCGACGAAGAGGGTGGCACTTCTTCACCTGGAAGCCATGATCCTATTGTTGACATTGATTTCATTGTACGAGAGTTTGATCTTTGGCTCCAGCAGATTCTTACGAGAGACTGGCAGCGGATCTCTCGTACAGTAGAGGCTGGTGCAGACAAGCTAGATATTCTATTGGCAGAACGATTGAGTGGACTTTCCATATCTGGTAAGATCATTACAGAGTGCATAGACGCTCTGGGACTGAAAGCTGACCGACCCGCAGGATGGCGGGATGTTGATATCTTGGCTCTCTGCAGCATAATTAGGTCGCGATCGAAACCGACTCTAGTAGCGGCGAACAAGGCAGATCTTCCATTAGCTAAGGAGAACATTCAACGAATGCGTGAGAAAGGAGAGCTGGTTATTCCGTGCGCTGCAGAGGCCGAGCTTCTATTGAGAAGAGCGGCTGAAAAGAAGATCATTACCTATCTACCCGGTGATGTGAGATTTGATAATGTAGATCCAGGTACTCTTTCGAACGAACAGAAGGCAGCTCTTGGAATGGTATCTGGGAAAGTTCTCGAGATCTGGGGATCTACGGGGGTTCAGGAAACGATAAACTCTGCATTTCAAAAGTTGCTGGGTACAATTGTTGTCTATCCGGTGGAAGACGAGGGGAAAATGGCAGATAAGAACGGCAATGTACTTCCTGATGCATATGTAGTTAGGTCCGGTTCGACCGCGCGAGACTTGGCCAATGTTGTGCATTCTGATTTGGGTGATTCTTTTCTATATGCTATTGATGTCAGAAAAGGAACTCGGTTGGGCGCCGATCATCCTCTAAAGGATAACGATGTGATCAAAATCGTATCTGCAGGAAGGAGGGGGTAACCATGATTGATGATAAGACGTTCTTATACATGGAAAAACGCGATTCTGGATTCGATTTGCCAAACTAGGCAGCAGCTACATCTTGGGTGGCCTCTTCTTGTGGAGGTGATTCTTCCTTCATCGGTTCTCCCACGCGCAAGACCTTTGTCTTTCTTATTCCAACATGTTTGAGATGTGATATCTTCTTAATTTGATTGTAGATTTCCGACGCGAGTTGTCCAAGAACGGCTTGCTGCGCAAATTGTTCATAAGTCATGGATGATGCTTTATCAGTCAAGAGCGACTTTGAGATCAATCTAATTGCGTGCTTGCGTGAGGAGTTAATACGTCCCTGTGAGAAGACTACTAGATATGCTCGAATCACATAGCCATCTTTCGTTGTATAGTCATTCACAAAGCTAACCATTGAGGAACCTCTTCTAGTAAGGCTCCTTAGATACTCTCGCGAGTATTCAGAAGATTGCAATATTGTCCTTCCATGAAGGCCGTCGACTTCGTTGACTTTGAAGCGAAGTTTGATCTGATATTGTTGCGGTTCTTGTTTTAGTATGTCAAATAGAGTTGTTTCTACAGACCTGCCGATAGCTCCTGAGGGGTCAAAAACTGGTACTTGGGCTATCTGCTCTGATCCAAAGGATGTGGGAGATTCGATAGCAATCCATTTCTTATCGCGCCATCGATCGCGCACTTTTCCACCTTTCTTTCCCTTTGGCAACGCTGACAGCAATTATGTATATCAAAGGGAAATATAAGTGGTATGTCAGTTTGAAACTTGATTGATATGGATGACTGGAATGTCTGTCATATTCTGTTATGTCTGTTAGTATTTGATCGAATGGAGATTGGGGAACAGAAATAGTACAGGATTTGGTAGCGTTCCCGTTGTTTGTTTAGTTCTTGAAAAGTTATCCCATGGCTACTGAAGGTCTCTCATAGTGGAATAGTTTCCATACCCTTCAGATACGGGCGAAGCGCTTCGGGGACTTCTATGGATCCGTCTTTCCTCTGATAGTTTTCCATGATTGCAATTATCGTTCTTTCTGTGGCCACTAATGTGCTATTCAGGAAATGGACTAGTTGAGCATGTTCGTGAGGTTTATCTCTAAATCTAATCCCTAGACTTCGGGCCTGATAGTCTGTACAATTGCTGCAAGAAACTATTTCTCTGTACTTTTCTTGTCCCGGCAGCCAAGCTTCTATATCATACGTCTTGGCAGCTATCTTTCCCATCTCTCCCGTTGAGAGCAAAACTACTCGATATGGAATCTTAAGAAGTCTGAGGAAGGATTCTGCATTTTCCAACATCTCTTCATGCAGTGCCTCGGAGTCTCGGGGCTGACACATTATGACTTGTTCAACTTTTTCAAATTGATGTACTCTGAATATGCCCTTGGTGTCTCGTCCATGTGATCCAGCTTCCTTCCGAAAACAGGGGCTGATCCCTGCATATCGCAATGGTAGTTGTTTAGCATCGAGTATTTCTCCCTGATGCATAGCCACTAGGGGATGTTCGGAAGTGCCAATAAGGTAAAGATCTTCGCCTTCTACCTTGTAGATGACGTCTTCGAAGTCTGAGAGCATGACTGCTCCACCCATCGACTTGCGGTTGATTAGGTAAGGGGGTTGAACTGGAGAGAAATGGCGTTCTGTAAGCAGATCAAGTCCGAGGGCAATAATTGCATGATTTAGTAGGACTAGTTCTTTGTTCAGGTGGTAGAATCTGGATCCCGACAGCTTGGCAGCTCGTTCAACATCGATTAGGCCGTGTTTCAGGCCAATCTCAATGTGATCTTTGACATCAAATTCAAAGTATGTCTTCTCTCCCCAGTGACGTAACACAAGATTACTGGATTCGCCAATCCCCACTGGAACTGATTGATGGGGGATATTGGGGAGTTTTTCAATTAGAGACTCTATATCTGTTTCAATCTGTGAAATCTCTTTATCGGCCTTTTCAATCTCTCCCGATATCGTTTTCATTCTCTCAATCTTTTCTATAGCTTCTTCACCATTTCGTTTTATATCGCTGACCTCTTGAGACGTTTTGTTACGCAGCTCCTTTAGTTCTTGGGCTTTTGTTACTAAGCTTCTGCGATCATTGTCGAGGCTTAATAGATCTTCTAAGGGGTAGTTGATTTGTCTGTGTTCGAGCATGACCTTGATGGCGTCCGGGTTCTCGCGAATAAGCTTGATGTCGAGCAACGGGTTATCACTTTGCCTGCTTGAGCGTCTCTAGGACCAAGCTGACATCGGCGAGTATTTCGTCAACTGTTGCTGCTACGGTGTCGAGGCCGCCATTAGATGTTATCGTATAGTGAAGACGATTTGATGATGTATGTGATCTTATTCTCATACCTTTCGGCGGAAACTTGTCGTCTGGGTTTAAAGATGCTAATGTGGTTCTTGCGACTGAGCCTTCGTCGCATCTGAGTCTAAGGGTAACCTTGGTCTTCAACTAGACGAGAGACCGTCTTTCAACCTCTTAAGGACTTCTGGAAGTCTTGAAGTTGGGAACATGGCACCTGCAGCAGTTTGATGCCCACCTCCTGTGCACTCAAATTCCTTGGCGATATCTGACAGGAGTTTACCGAGATTGAGGGAAAATGAACAACCACGGGTAGACCTTGCTGAGAGTCTAGTCGTTCCTTCTTCCCCTTCAGTGACTATAAACAGCGGCCTCGTCGTGAATCTTTGTGAACCAGATAGAAGTGACGCTACTGGACCAAGTATGTCTTCATTGACTATCCTATCGGCCTTTACGAAAATCATGTGTTCATCTTCAGTGACTCGGGTGAAATCTTCTAGAACTGTCTGGGTCGCTTTGTTGAGATTCTGCCTATACTCAGCTAGGATTTCCTCTCCTGCAAAGAGGGATTCGCCACGATCTCCAAGACATATTGAGATCCCTAAACCCGCGTGGAGCATTCGTCCGCAGGCATTTAGTAAACTGCCGACTTCACGCGCATCGCGCATCGATGAAAACTCATCCTCCTGTGAGAGGGTGTAGATTGTTCCAACTAGCTCCTCTACTTGAGACTTAGTGTCACCATCTCCGCCTAAATGAGGGGCGACGGTATCTATGAGAATCTGTTTCTCATCTTCAGTCAGTTCAGATATAGTTCTCCATCTATTATCATCCCTGAGCTTCAGACCTGCTGACGTTAATGTAGCTAGACAGGCATCTCTGTTACCTGTCAACCCAGGCAGATACACGTTGCTAGTTGAAGCAAGTGATTCGTGGATTGGTCTACTCTCTCTACCATAAAGTAAGATGTCGATATCTTCCTTCAATAGATTTAGTTTCTTGGCGTCGTCTACTATCTCGATATTTAGTCCCACGAGGGCATGGTGATTACCTTTGTCTTGTCTGTCTGCTAGGGCACCAACAACTGGAAGCCACGAGAGATCATGATTAGACTGTTCCATCTGTACCGCGATTAGGTAGGCCATTCCTGCTCCTGAAATTTCAGTAGATCCATCAAAACTATAGTTCCATGCATTGAATGTCTTTGGGTCTGATTTAGATGCCTGGATCTGATGATCAATGGTCATCCATAATTCTCCAAAGCTTTCTGAGAAGGCTTCCATCTGACCTGATACTATGTCACAAAATACATGAAATTCAAAGTCACTTTCCTTTATTTGCTGGATTGTCGCAGCACTTCCATCTCTGACTGCTCTCGCGGTAAACTTTCCTCCTTTTCTCTGGATGGCCTTCGCCAGGATGGACGATGCTGATATTCCGTCAGCGTCAAAACGTCCGATTATGCCGATGCGGCGGTTCTCTAGTGCCAACCTAGAGAGAAGCTCTGCTTTCTCTTTCGCTGCATCCTTGAGAGGCTTGAGCTCACCCATGCCCACGTTCTCTGTTATTCTGCTAAGAGAGCTGTGCTACTACCGCGGAGTACTTCCATGTCGGTGGGAGCTTCCCTTCTCTCTTGTAGTATTTGGAGAGTTGGTGGACTTTGGCCTCAAGAAGTTCTAGCGATCTCACATTCTTGCGGTCTGCAGTATGTACCTTGAGGTGTTCTTGCAATCCCTTTGCGCGGATAAGAAGATTATTCAAATCCTCGGGAAGTGCCCTTTCGATGCCACCTTCGCGCAGAACTTCTGACATCTTGCGACCTGCAATGGGGCGCACCAGAGGGATGCCATATTCGTCCCTCAGTCTGAGGCCAACTTCACTTGATGATAGTCCCTCCTTTCCAAGTCTAACGATAAGTGTGGTCACTTCTTCAGGAGTATATGATATCCAAGAAGCTAGTCTGCCTGACGGTGGTCTAGTAGATTGGGCTTTACCGCGTCGATGCGAGTGTATCCTAGTCATTAGTCTATCTATCATTAAAGATGATTCAACATAAACCTTGTGGGACTAATCGTCGCAAATCATGATCTATATTCCAAAAACCTGGGCTTTCAAGACATACATTTGGTTCATTTCTTGGATCCAAGCCAGGCCGCTAAAGCTCTGAACGTTTTTCCCCTGTGTGAGATGTTGTTCTTTGAATACATGCTTAATTGAGCAAAGGATGTTCTCTTCCCTTCCGGAACGAATATCGGATCAAATCCAAATCCTCCTTTGCCACGCGGACTATTGGTGATATTTCCTTTGATTGCTCCCTCAAATACTGCCATGAGTCTTCCATCCATGGCCACTGCTACTGCTGAACGGAACTGAGCTTCCCGGGATGGTTTTCCCGACATTAGTCTGATGATTCCTGCTGTACCTATGGTTTTGAGAACAAAAGCTGAAAACGGTCCTGGAAAATCACTGAGAGACTCGACAAAGAGACCCGCGTCTTCCACCGCGACTTGTCCGTAAATACGCTTGGATACTTCTTTGGCTGAATACGTTGCAATCTCGGTCAAATTATTGCTCTGTATCTCAACTTTCCTAGTCTTGATCCACTTGACCTCTACGTTCAGCGGCTCAAGGATACTCTTGACTTCCTGGAGTTTGTATCTATTTTCTGTGGCAAAAGATATCGATATATCAGTCTGGCCTCGCATATCTTCCGCGCCTCTCTATCTCTTGGACCTTTGAAGTTAAGATTTCAGTCCGTCGTTTGCCCATAACCTGTGAATAGGCCTTTATGACTAATTCAAGAGCTTCTTCTGCTAGGGTGCTATGTGCGCTTGTTAATGCCTCTTTAAGGAGATGTACGTCTACTGCATAGTCTTCAACACGATCTGAATGGAAAGAAAGACCAAAATCAAAGAGCACTAGTTCCTCAGTTTCAGTCAAAATCAGGTTCGAGGTGGTCAGATCACCGTGCACAATACTATTGTCATGTAGCTTGGCAGTAAGCGTACCAAGTCTAGACCAGATTTCCTCTTCTCCTTCTTTGATTGACTGATGAATAGCATCCTTGACTCGAATACCACTTAGGTGTTGCATTATGATTTCGCCGTTGCCAGGATCGACAAAATAAATTTGTGGCGTAGGGACTCCCACACCACGCGCCTTGGCCATAAAAGAGGCTTCGCGGCTAGTCCTTCGACGCCTAAGTTCAGCATCAATGTTGGGCTGTCGATAGGCTTTGGGCAGACGTCGTTTGAAAATAGCTGGGTGACCAAACCACTTGCCAAGATAGATGTTGGCCTCTGCACCTTGTCGGATCAGTTTCTCCATGGGATATTGACCCTGTCCAATCTCCATGAGGGGTGTACTTTACTTCTCTCAATAGGCACGCTAGCTCCTGACAAGGCGCCAACTAGTCCAGTCCAAGCTATTTGTGCTCCACAATCTCCGCTATAACCTATAGGAACTGATGCGAATTTTGCTTTTCTTGCCAGACACATCTGACTAAGAATTTCCTTGAGTCGATTGTTTGCTGCAACGCCGCCGACAAGCAATACCTCTTGTTTCTCAGTGAAGGCTAGTGCACGTTCGGTGACTTCTGCAAGCATGTCAAAGGCTGTCTCTTGCATGGAATAACAAAGATCTGATAAACTACGTCCGTCGTGCAGGAGGTTCTTTGCGGCTGTGAGAAGACCCGAGAAAGATACGTCGTTGCCTTTTACTGAATAGGGCAAAGATATGTATTCATGTGAATCTTGAGCAAGTCGTTCGATTCTTTGTCCACAAGGGGAGCTATGTCCTGCTTCTCTTCCAAATTGGTCTACCAGTTGGCCTATTGTAAGATCTAAAGTTTCACCAAAGATTCGCCATCGTCCTCCAGAATGCGCATTGATCATGGTGTGGCCTCCGGATACTAGTAGTACTACTGGATCTGATAGACCAGTCAACATTGCCCCAAGCTCGATATGTGCAACTCCATGGTGGACTGGGATTAGTGGTTTCTGGTAGCGACTAGATAGAGCTCTGGCGACCACTGCTCCGACTCGTAAACAGGGGCCGAGTCCAGGTCCCTCAGAATAGGCGATGGCATTGACTTCCTTTATGTTGATCCTGGCGACTTGCAAAGCTTGTTGCAAAACCTCGGTAGCAACTTGTGCATGGTGATGTGATGCTTCTCTTGGATGTATTCCAGAGCCTGGAGGAGCCTTGTACACGTTTTTGACATCTGAAAGAATACTGCCTAACTTCTTGCCTTCTTTGTGGCTAACAACTGATACTCCAAATGTGTGAGCGGTGGACTCGATCCCGAGACATATTTGGAGAGCTCTTGAGTTTTTCCTTTCAGACAAGTGTCTTTTGTTGTTTTCCCTGTGATGATTAACTAACGGAACCATTATCATACAACTCTGTGATGCGGTGAAATTATTCGCGTCTCTCTTTTAGTGTAGCTGCTGGCAATAGGGAGCTTCCAATAGTTCAATATTGCGTCGACTGCAAAAAGGTCTAGTGGTAATTACAGTCTACATGGGTAAGATTTTGATGACTTACCTCCATTATTAATATCACTCTAGGGATATTTGAAGAATATGGGTGTGGACAAGGCGATCCTGTTGAGTAAGGATAGACGGCCTATGTTAGCTTGGGTGGAAGTTTCCTTCGTTATCCATGCGACTGAGAAAGAGGAGCTGATGACATCTATGTTTCATGAACGCCTTAGTATTCCTATTGAGAAATTTCATGTGCAGCGGTACGAGGGTCACTATGGCAACCCAATCGCTTTGTTTAGAGCAAGAATCGACAGAGGAGATGCGGATAGGCTTGCAATTCTTCTTTTCTCACTATTTGGAGATGAAGCAAAAGATCAATTCATCCACGATATGGCTAGACACTTAGACGACAAAGGTGTTCTTTATTTGAGAATTGACAGAGGGAGCTTTGCAGTTGGAAAAGTCACCATTGGTGAAAAGAGTCCAATTCGTATCCGGATGAAAACAGCTAACAGACATTGGTCTGGGGGACCACTGGATGGTTATATGTCATTGACGAGGGCATAGGAATGCACATCATGTACTTTGGAGCAGGGTACTGTTAGGAGGTTGGAAACATTTCGCGCAGGGATCTTGATATTGATGACTGATTTTGTGCCCTAAGGCAGAAGTTGTCTTCTTTTGACTATGCAGATTCTTCTGAGCTGCAAGCCCCTGTCTGTTTGTACTATCTGAGTTTCTTCCTTGTCGCCATTCTCTTTAGATCTATCTTTGATGATAGCCTGGGAATTTGTATCTCTGCTGCAGAGATTATGACAGTTGATTGACCAATACTGCTATTGTCAATCTACGTCCAAGCATGACAGTTATCAACGGTCTCTCAATTTGGAGGAGAGGATCCCAAATAGTATTATTCCTATATTTGCCATGAAAGAATAAATTGATGGTCAACGAAGTTAGCTCGGGATGAAGTGAACGCCGCCCCAGTCTGAGCCTTGGCTAGCTCCCTTAGGCATTGAAGAACTCGCGACGATACTGACCACGAATCACAAATCTTTCGATTGAGGGTAGAAAAAGACTGACTTAGCACTTCTTGATATAGAATTTGAAAATACCGTCTTCTTCCTTGACCTCGAGAAGATCATGACCAGCTCGTCGGGTCCAATCCGGGATGTCCATCTTAGTAGTTTCATCAGTAGCCAAGATCTCCAGAATCTCACCCTGGCGAACTTCTTCGATCAGCTTCTTAGCTTTGAAGACCGGGATGGGACAAAATAGGCCTTGTACATCGAGAGTCTTCGCAGGAGTTAATTCACTCATTATCATCTCCTGAGTATCATTTCCGTAATATAAGGTGAACTGAAACAGGTGTCCTTTACCTGTGGCTGATCAAAAGGGGATAAATGACCTCACGTTTATCCAATTATGGAGAAATTGGAAAGATCATCTCTTGGTTCTTCTTTGAATACTTGAACGTTCTTTACTCTGGCAAAAACTGGTCCGCGATTACAAATAGCAATGACTTCTTCAATGATGTCTGATTCTCCCTGAAAAACTGCTTCTACACTTCCGTTTTCAAGATTACGTATCCAACCTATGACGCCGATACTTTGTGCTCGTCTCTTGATGAATGCTCTGTAACCGATGCCCTGAACTTCTCCTGATACTACAACGTGAATCCTTACTGGAGGCATGGTGATATCTTGTTGGGTAGTGTTATGAATGTGCAATAGTCATTTCATTGAGGATGCTCTTGGACGCAATGAAATTCTCGACTTCTTTAGGAACAATGAGTTTCGGTTCTCCCCTTCTAATTATTTGGCCTATTATTTGGGGACGATGTCCCTGTCTTTCCAGACTTGATATGGCGCTCTTGATTACTTCTTCTGAAGCTATCATTGCGATAGCACCATTAGTACCCGCGGTCCCATTATCCATTAGATAAGATTCAGTAGCAAATTTGACGTATTCAGGAAAAGCTAGTGGGATCTTATCCAGGGTGATCTCTGCTTTAGCGATATCTGCTAATTCTTTGAAGATATAGATCCCAGGTCCAGACAGATCTCCTGTGGCTGCTACGTGTTCGTTTTCCTTGAATTTGTCTCCAAACTCTGGACACAGGCCGTTGATTATTTGTCCTATTCGAAGATTCGGTTCCATCATGACCTTGATGGCGCTTTCTTTTGCTTTCCTCACATCTTCTAGGCTATGTCCTGATTGTTCCAGCTTATTCAGGTAATCTTCATCTGCTACGCATGATAGATATGTATTGATTGGGGCAAGATCGCCAAATGCGCGGGTGACAAGAATTTGCATTCCCGGCGTCAGAAAGTCATAATGAGTAGGAGGTTGTTTATACATATCCCCGATGACTGAGGCACCAATCAACAATCGTCCTCGTCTCAACGGTCCAGTATCTTCGATTCTAACGTTGTGTTGTTGCGAGAATTGTTTCATATTCCCTTCAATGGCTTTGACCATTTCGTCACTTGGCGCATCGTAGACCGGGTAGGCGCGAAGGTTCTCAAAACATCCAAGGGCGATGAGGTCGTTTAGCGCATTTGATATTGCTACGAAGGCTTGTGATTGTGAACCGGGATCATCCATGGGATCTATTACTTGAATTGTGTCATTATTTGCTAAAGTGAATCCGGAAGGTCGACCCGTACCTTCTCTGACGAATTCAAAAAGGGCAAATTCATCGTCAGGATATGGACTGATGATGGAGTGTCCTTTTCCTACAGTGAATTTAATGTTGGCCTCTGATAGTCTTTTGTATACTTCTGTCAGCTGGTTTCCGAATTCTTCTGGATTGCCTGCGTGTTTCTGGTGAACCTGAACGAGAGAAAGCGCCCGTGTCGGGGACAGATCAGCTAGCCACTGAGTATCTACACGTGGTTCCTTGAAGTCATAGATTGCTCGCTTCACGATTATTTCATCTTCACGAAGAGGAAAGATATCTGCGTCTTCGCGAGGATTAATTGTCACGCCAAGCTTTTCCAGTTCTGGCTTTATCATGTGTAGAGCTGGGTATATGACAGTAGTGAGGTCGACTTTAACGGCGCACCCTGCGACCCATCGTAGAGGATCCAGTCCAAGCTTTTTGTAGTTAGAAACTCGAGCCCAAAATTCTTCGTTAGTATTCATGGATTATCGTCATATCGCAACTGGAACAATTCAACGATAACGGCGTTATAAGGATTGTTGAAAGGAATCTCCAAATATCACGATAATCTAGGCGGTACTATGTTTCCGAGTACTATCACACCTCAACGAATGGCATCAATTGAAGATAATGCCGACAGGTTGGGTTTGCCTAGGATCATTCTGATGGAGAACGCGGGCAACGTAGTATCAAAAACTATGAAAGGCCTACTTGGCGGCGCGAGTGGGAAGTCGATTGTAGTTGTGGCGGGGACGGGAAACAACGGTGGAGATGGTTTTGTAGCTGCAAGACATCTCACCGGCGAGGGCGCTCGGGTGGAAATAATTCTCCTGGGCACAAGCGAGGAGATCAAAACTAAAGAAGCGTCTGCGAACTGGAATGTGGCGAGTAACATGACAGAGTCGATAAAGATTACAACAATTCATAAGGAGTTGCCAACTGATGTTAGGGATAGGATTCAAGGAGCTGATGGGATAGTCGACGCGATCTTCGGAACTGGAATGCGGGATGTGATTAGAGAACCTCACTCAACTGTGATTGATGCAATGAACTCAGCAGCTGGAAAGAAGTTGGCCGTAGATATTCCGTCGGGATTGGATCCCTCGACGGGGGAGGTTCATGACAAAGCATTCAGAGCTGATCTAACAGTGAGTTTCCATCAGTACAAGGTCGGTCTTGTTGGTAGAAAGGAGTATACCGGAGACGTACTTGTGGAGGGGATCGGAATTCCTCCTGAAGCAGAGAAGTAATGTCATTGTTGAAATAGCTTCAATAACTGTATGACATTTATTCTTTATACATGGGAATTTTGGTATCGTGATCTTTCTCCAAATAGAAGTAGGAGCTATGAAGAATTTCACTTACGTTATCGGTGATGAAGAGAGTGCCGAAGCGGCAGTAATTGATCCCTCATGGGATCTGGATGCTGTACTAGCCACGGTCAATGAAAACAACCTTCATGTTTCTTACATAATTAACAGTCATAGTCATCGCGATCATACTTTGGGGAACCAAGAGTTGGCCAACCGTACTGGTGCCAAGATCGTGGCACATCGTAATGCACGGACTCAACATGACGTGAGTGTAGACGATGGTGACATTGTTCACGTAGGACAGCTCAAGGTGAAGATAATCTATACCCCTGGTCATACTGCGGAAAGTATATGCTTGCTGGTAGAAAACAAGTTAATGACTGGTGATACGCTTTTCGTCGGAGAATGCGGCAGAACAGATCTACCGACTGGAAGTTCGGAGCAATTGTATGACAGCTTCTTTAGTAAGATACTGGTGCTTGATGATGATATAGAGGTCTGTCCTGGACATCACTATGGCGATCGTCCTATCTCTACTATCGGTCACGAGCGAAAAACCAACTACACTCTTAAGCCAAGAACGAAAGTGGAATTCATCAATTTCATAAATGAGCCGACCTAGCTGATTTTCCCACTTGTTATTCTGTCAATATTCTGTTGTCACTACTTGGATTACTGATATCGATATAAGTCGAGACTGAGGTTCTGAAATTGCAATGCGTGTGGTCGTAGTGAATAACTACGTAGTAAGTAGATGGAAAGCCACAATTTTGGCAAAGGCCGTCACTGAAGCCTCGGGTTGCAAACCGGAAATACTGGATTATGGAAAGGTGGCAACGGAGTCTCTACGAGATTTTGACGTCATGATCCTAAGCGGATCGGATGCCAATTTGAGGCGACCAAACACCGCTATGCGCTATGACGAACTTGCAGAATTGGTCAAGAATTTCCCCGGAGCCATTCTTGGAATATGCTTCGGTCACCAGCTGATCGGTAAAGCATTCGGTGGTGCTGTTGTGGAGATGAAGAAAAAGACAAGAGGATTTTACCGCCTAGAAGTGCTTGAACGGGATACACTATTTCACGGTTTACCGAATCCTGTTCTAGTCTATGAGTCTCATGGAAAGGCTGTAGAAGAGATCATGTCTGGCTTTATTCATCTTGCGAGAAGTGACAAGTGCGACCTGGAAGCTTTTCGACACGAGATCAAGCCTATCTTTGGCGTTCAATTTCATCCAGAGTGGGCAGATGATCTCCGTCCACACGGAAGTATAATTCTGAGGAATTTCTTCACGCGTTGTTCTAACGCAACGTAGTGAATACTGGGGCCACTTGGTGAGATCATGAATAGCGTGGCAAAACGGCTTTACTTTAAGAGGGAAGTAGTTGATGGTCTACTCGACTATTCAAATTCAAATCATCCACGCGAGGGAATATTGCTCATTAGGGGCAAAGTCAAAAAGGATGAGATCGTCGTCACACAACTGATTATTCCTCCATTAGCTACGCATGGAGAAAGCTTCTCGAGCTTCCCTACCTACATGCTTCCTCTGGATGCTTCTATATTGGGTGTGGCTCATTCTCATCCAAGCGGAACCGTGGCGCCATCACATGGGGACCTTCAGAATTTCTGGGGTCGACTAATGGTCATAATTGGATATCCATATGAAGACGAAGGTGATATTGGAGTTTTTGATCGGGAAGGGGCAAGGGCTATTTTCACTGTAATAGACTAAATTTTAGAAGTTGGAGAACTGTTTCTGCATTAGTTCTAACGGATTTCTCGCAGGACTGAGTTGTTAGATATCTTAACGACGACGCTTCGGAATCTTCGGATTTTCCCACAAGGCGCGTGCATTGTGAACGTGAATCGATTCATAACTTCGACCTTCTATGCGTTTTGCCTTCGGGAATCGTTTGATGCAGTCTCGTACCACATCTTCTACAAACTTTGGATTTTCCTGAGCATTAATTACTTTCTCTGCTTCATCAGGACGCTTCAAAAATTCTTCTGGTGTTGTAGAGAAACATTCATCCATGGAATGGGCCACTTCCTCGAAGTCCAAAGGTGCACTGTTTAGAATCTCCAGCTGTAGGTGTGTTCTTTGCATATGTCCGATCCCTGAGATCTCTTTACTGCAAGGACATGCAGTTATTCCTATGCGTTCAAAAACGTAACGAATTGGTCCTCTCTCTGACATTTCTATCGTAATTGGAGTGAACTGTTCGCGGTAAGGGTACTCTAGGCTGCAAAGCAGCTGGCTACGTGGTTGTGACAAGTTGACACTTCGGCAAATCTTCCTAAGTGATTCTTCGATGTAGTTCCCTGTTACATGTTGCCTAATTGCTTCAACCAATCTGCTCATATGTACGCCTCTATGGTTTCTTGTTGGGGCAAGAACGCTTATTGTGATAGGTAGCGTCCACCCCGCAGCTTTGTAGATTAATCGTAGCTCTGATACTCCAGCCATAAGGCTAGGGCTAGCAATCTGGCGTTGGATATCCATTCTTACAAAAGCTGAGCGTTGACCGTTATTGTCAGTAGCGGCGTATCTCTGGATTCTATTGACCAATGACGACTTCCACTTGCAACTGGATTCGCTATGCTTGTGATTAACTTTTTCTTTTACCTACGTAGCTGATGGGATCGATCATATCTTCAGCTGAGAAGGCCTCTACTCGAGAAATACATGCAGGACATGTACCGCATGCTATTTCGTCTTTACCGTAGCAGCTCCAAGTCAGCTGAAATGGAACGCCAAGAGTTCTCCCAAGCTGGATCACTTCCCTTTTGTTTAGTTTCGAGAGAGGAGTTCTGACCTTGGGGGATGTATCGGTTCCTCCCCACGTACCAATTCGCAGCAGCTCGTTGAAGAGATCAAAGAATGTGTTTGTAGAATCCGGAAATCTCTGATGATCTTCGCGGTGATGTCCACCAACGATCCATTTAGTATCAAGAATCTGAGCACGTGAAGCAGCAAGTGAATAGAATATTGCGTTTCTAGATGGGATGTATGCTGGAGGTATATTATCAAAGCGTTTGGCGAGAACTGATTCTGGTGACGCAGGGTTATCTACAAGCTCTTTGAGGAAAGGGAGGTCGATTATTTCATGACTTTTTGTTCCTGCTGCTTTAGATAATGCTGTGGCCGCGTCTCTCTCCCTTGGGTTTCTAAGGTGGTAATCGAAAGATAATGTGTGTGTTATGAAACCCTGATTCACGGCCCACCAGAGACAGACTGCTGAGTCTATTCCTCCCGAAAGTAGTACCATTGCCCTATCGTGCATATGGCAACCTCGCCATTATTTTTCGCGAGAGCTAAGTGAAGCGAGTAGGTGTGAGCCTTTGTTCAGTCCTTCATAAATGTAAACGCCAAGAGCTTCAACAGCTGGTGGCATTTTTGGGGCCAAGACCTTCAACACCTCTCTGGAGAGGTTTTCGGTAGTTGCTTCTCCCTCAATCAAGTACAAACTTCTAGTTGGAACCGTAAGATCAAAATCTCCTTGGAGTCCTGAAAATCTAATCCTGGATGAAGATTTGTTTGATTTGACGACGTACTTGCGGGAAATGAAGAGTTTGTGGTCCAATGCACCAAGGACACTACGAACTCTACGTTTCAATTCTCCAAACTCAACAATCATGCCATCTTCTTTAGGCTGGCCCACTATTTCCAATAGAACCGCCGATGTATGTCCATGGAGTACTGAGCACTTCTCGCTAGGGGGCAAGATATGCGAATAATCGAAAGCAAAAGAAGGATCGTCCAGGAAAATGGCTTGTCTCCTGCGAGATTCCACAGGTGATCCATCCAGTGAAATTACGGGAACTCCAAGGTCTTGGAAACGAGATGCTAGTTTCAAACTCGATATCAGTGCTGAGCGTTTCTCTAGTTTAGAGGGAGCTATTCGTGGAGTGACTTGCAAATCGTCGATCTCTTCAATGACATACATGACTCCTGCTCGGGTTTGAAAGGAGGAAGGAGTATAGGTTTTCTTTTCGCCTAGCTTTCGGGACTGATATTCATATGGTATGTTTTGGAAACGGAGAAGCTGGGCTACTAACATCTCCAGACGCGAGGTTAGAAGGTTGCCTTTTCCATCGGTGAATGCAGTGGTAAATCCACCCCTTGCGAGCTGATCAATACCGGTACTCAGTAGAGGAAGAACTGAACCTTTCAGTTTTCTTCGTTTCTTAGCTTTCGGCATCTGTAGCTTCTAATCCTACAAAAAAGGGTCTTGATGGATCAGGTAATAAATGATGACTCGAGTGGTTTGTAGAGGTTGCCACTGGACTTCTCAAAGAAAAGTATGTTTGTTCAGAGAACTTTCTGGGCTCGCAATGGTATTATTACAATTAGTTTGTTCGAAGAGTGAGGGGTAGACAATTTGTCTGCAGTGCAATTAAGAGAAGTGAATTGAAGGGTGCAGGGAAGTGCTGGTAAGATCCATATGGCCAAATATTTTGAAGGAGCTGGATTTGACGCCGGAATGGTGGAGTTTAGGGACAAGAAACAGATCAAGGGAAAATATGTGGTTCATGGGGATAAAGACGTTCTCTGCTATGTAGTCGAAGGGATGGATGTTCTAAGACTCAAAGATCAAACCCAGAAAATCGTACCCGGCTCAATTTGTTATATTCTTAAGAACACATCCTGCGACTTCATAGCCAACTTACCGTCACTTCGTCTGTTCTATGTCTTGACCGATACCGTTGATTAAGTCTTTGCCGAGGTAAGAGGCGATGGCATGATGCACATGAAACATATGTCATCTCTATTGTGAGGAATCAGAGAAGTTGGATCTATTTCTTGGGGTTGTGGAAGCCATTGGTGCCGCTCTCTCCTGGTCTGCTTCTGCTGTGTTCTACAAGATCGGGTCGAGAGGAATAAGTCCAGGCTCTGCCAATTTAGCTCGCTCAATACCATCTGTAGCCTTCTTGGTGTTGTTTACCGTAGCAACTGGCGTGTTTGCAGAACTTTGGACTGTCGAAAGTACTGCCTTTCTAGCGATATTCGCTAGCGCAGTTCTAGGACTGGTTTTCGGCGATACTCTTTACATTTACAGTATCAGGGTTATCGGGGTATCCAGAGCTGTTCCAATAGCTGCTTCCTATCCACTCTTCGTGGCGCTGACTGCTGTGATCCTATTGGGTGAATCAATGACAACTATTCTGCTCATTGGAACTGTTTCTATAGTTGTGGGGTTGTGGCTCCTTACCTCGAAAATTGGCAAGGAACTACTCCCAATTGGTGAGAATTTCCTCCGTGGTGCTATGGCTGCATTAGGGACGGCGATACTATGGTCCGCGAGCATAATTGGAATGGGTATGGCACTCCTTTCGACTTCACCAATGATTGTATCTACGCTTCGGGTATTGATGCTATCCGTGATGCTTGGAACATATTTTGCCGCAACGGACCGTTCGAGCATCAAACGGATTCGGCGTCAGAACTGGTTGGCCATGTCACTAGGTGGAGTAATTGCTTTAGGAATAGGGTGGACACTCTTTGCCTTTAGCGTAAATGAAATAGGTGCTGCCAGAGCT
>DAEN01000075.1:6001-7818 GCA_002495315.1 Thaumarchaeota archaeon UBA141 | reverse complement strand
GCACATTGCGACTTAGCCAGCCGTTTGACCCCAGAAGACGATCGAATTCCGCATGGGTTGCCTTTGAATTTGTTGCCAGTTTGATATTTTGTTTACTAAATCCCAGCGTGTCGGCGAGATATTCTCGTATCACTTCGGCATCGTTATAAGCATAGGTCGCAGCGGGCATATGCTCATATTCCTCAATTCCTATGACCACTGCTAGGCCAGAATCATTGCTTACCTTTGACTTGATCGGAGGAATATCGACATCTGCGAGAACATCGGTGGGAATAAATTCCTGCCTGACTATCACAAACGACTTCTCACTGACATTGCCGTTGATGTCTTCTGCCTTAACCTCAATGTCATTTCTACCTAAAGCGAGTTTCACTCTGGCAGCAAAAGAGCCATCCTCCTTCAGACCAGCCCGCTTACCATTGACCGCGACAGCAAGTACATCTTGGTCATCCTCCACGGTTCCGCGCACATAGACTTGGTAGGTATCGACCCGAAACAACTGCTTGGTGGGCTGAACATCAGGTGTTGATACGACAATTGTTGGTGGCGACTTATCTTTTTTTGCATCTGCAATGATTTTTGCTTCTGTTCCAGTCCAAGTTTGTTGCCAATTCCATTTCTCCTTATTTTCTTTGAGTGTCAGTGCTTCGTTGATAACAGTTTCGACAATGAAGGTCCGCTCTTCGGCACCGCGATGATCCTTGGCATCCGAGACGATGGTGATTTGTTTGGTAACTGGCGTGACATCGATCGAAAAAACAGGTTTTTCTCTGTAGTTATAAGGAGGCGGTTTGTATTTCCCGGATTCGTCAACGCCAGTGTGGCCGCGAATTTGGCGTAGTGGAGCAGTTGTTACGTTATAGATTTGGAGAATGCAATCATACTGATATCGACTGAAGTGTAGTCGAATAAAGCCAGAATCTTGAATCGATAAATGGGCCAATTTTATGCACCCCCATTCGATTTTGGCCCCGCCACTGTTCTTGGCGGTGCCGTCCAACTTAGTTTCATATATCCACTCGGAGGCCGACGCCGGCAATATCGCGAATAGATACAGCAAAAGGAATAAGAATAGTCGTTTCATAGTTGGGCCGACCCTCAGCGAGGCTGCCGAATACTAAGAAGTATTGAGCCTTTCATACCACCAATATACCTTACATTCGTAGGGAAATTATTGAGGCTATTGTCTGACCCTTATAAGCACTGTAGATAGTCTATATCTGCCAGTGGCTAATCAAAGAGGGGTGTGTGGGTGTGCGTGGGGAACATGATTTCAGGGCTGAAATGTAAACATCTGAAACCGCCTTTTATACACTTTCCCAACTATCAGACACACATTCGTGGATGCTAAGAGGTAAACATCTCAAGAGAATAGTCCTGGATGTACAACCACCCTTTGGCCGCATCTGACTCGCAGTCGGACTCCACCATTTTCTCTTTCACTTTTATTGCATTAAATGAATAAACAGTGATAAGCCATGCCATCTGCTTCTCCGTATTTCCCAACTTTCTCCTCAATACCTGACCGAGTACTACCAAGTATGCATCTGCTTCCTCGCCACAGTACTCGCGAATCCCACTCATCATTCCCCACTGACCTGCTAATTCTATTGAGTCCAGGCTGGTTCCAAACGGTCCTTTACCATCCGTAGCAAAGTCCATCTCTAGAAACTCTTGCCCCCAACCAGGGCTAACCCAATCAGGGACAATGATCTCCGCGAAAGTTACTTTGGCAGGAGTCATAGCCACCAAAACCAGGCAAGCCAAAAGAACAAGGATGCGGTTCATCCCCGAATAATACCCCTACTGCTGAAGGG
>DAEN01000075.1:0-5656 GCA_002495315.1 Thaumarchaeota archaeon UBA141 | reverse complement strand
GTGCGTCTACCCTATGTCATCTGAGGGCTGAAATGTAAACATCTCAAAACCCACTTTATGCGGTTTTGTAACTGTAGGAATGAAATATGTAGATGTGACGATGTATACATCTACGGAAGCGGAAAGGTTAAGTTTTCAAACGCCTAAAAGTAAACTTTTGAAACAGGCTTTAGCCTATATATACAGAGTAAGGTGGAGTTAACAGGTAAACTTTTTAGAACTTAACAGGTTAAGGTTTTGTCACGGTTTGTAACTGGTGGTTTTGCAGTCCTATAACTGTCTGGTTATTGCCTTTGCACCGTTACTAGTAACCCTCAATGAAGAGAGTCTTTCTCAGATTCTTCTACCGAATCTAATACCTCCGCCAGTAGGCGTTCCAATACTTGCTGTCGTGCCTCAAGTGAAAGCAGTCGAAACTGATGACTCTCTAAGTTAACCTCAACCGCGTCTTTGAGCATTTGCACAGTCCACCTCTTGGGCTTGATTTCAGTACTCATTGGTTAAACCTAGACCCTACCCTTACTGCATCCCTAATGGTCTTATATTCAGGCTGTACAGCGTGATTACGAGGCTTATACGGCATGGGTCGATAGGGATGTAAAGCACAGGCATCAATGTCACAGGCTCTAACCTGTTGTCGCCATGTTCCATCTTCATCAGGATCGTAGATGCATTCTTTGCACTTAGCGTCTATAGCTTTCTGTCTAGTCATGAGGACACCCCTACCCTACTACCGTAGGCATCTACTCCCCATACATGTGGATGAGTGCTCACGTGCTCACTACCACCTTCTGCTAAATCTAAACCGGGCACATAATCTGTTGAGTCTGGTAGGTATTGACTGCATTTAGAGACAATCTCATCCCAACTGAACCCATCCATGTAGTTACCATCACCTAGATTGATCGTACCTTTGGCTACATCTATCTCACTAAACAACGCAGTAACTTGGGCTGCCTTAATAGGCATATCTTCATCTTTAAAGTATTTAGAAGTCTTAACAGAGTTATATCTTTCCCAATATCTGTCATCGTCCTCTTCATGTCTGTGAACATTACAAAGTTCTACAGCCATTCTTGTAGGCAATATGCCCTTGCTACTTACACCATTGTGCTTAGCTGCCGTTAGAGTAGGTTTGAGTAAGTCATAAACAGCAAGAACAGATTTCATAAATCTCTTCATTTCATCTAACTCTGTAAGTTCGTTAACACTGACGCTCTTCAACGCTAGATTCATTGCTCTTCTAGCCAACTCTGGCGATGCAATACTCGCGATAGCAACTAATGGTTCCCACTTCTCTTCATCTCTTCCATCAACAGAGTCAGGGAACACTGGTTCATAGTCAGCTATTTCTTGCTGATGATCGTTGATCCATCTAAGCAACTTCCTACCCAACGTAACAAACTTATCTTTATGCTTCTTCCTTCTATACTTCTCTGTAATCTGACCAGCTTTAGCCTGAACCATCTTGATTAGAATAGTTCTATCTAAAGTGGTGTCACACAATCTTTTAGGTAGCGATATTCCAGCTAATGCAACTGCGGAGAAGAGAGAGAAAGCAACAGGCTCATTCTTCTCATTGCATTTGATGTATTTTTGACCAGAGTGCCAACCTGCATTCAACGATTTGGTCATGTCACTGTTCTCATGAGAGAAGACCTTGTCGGCCTCGTCCATAAAGAAAGCTACTGTTCCCTTTGCTGACAATCTCTCAAATCCAGCTGTGCTACAGAGACCACCATCAACTGCGTGGTTAGTAAGCACATTTAGTACGGTGAGTAGCTTTGTTTTCCCACTACCCTTGAATGGTGCGGTAATACCCAGTCTTGGGGTGCATTCAAAGTTTGGTTCCATCGTCTTTAAGTTCATAAACATATCTGCATGAGCAACCCACAAGGCGCATGTCAACGCTGCTTCTGTGCTTAGAAACAAATGTTTCTTTAATGCAGACTCAATCGCTGGAATGATCTCTGGTCCAACAGGACTAGGCCAAGGTTCCAACACTTGCCAGAGTTCTGAATCTTCTTCTATTGGCTCTGGTGGTTGTGCATTGCCGTTTGTAAACTGTTTATGAGTGGTAACTGCTGTGTTTGCTTCCATCTTCTTTACTCCTTCTCTTATATTTGTGTGAATCCTCTGGCGAGAATATTTCTTGACGAACTACGGTGTAGCCGTCACCTATAAAACCTAGCGTTACGTCACCAGTAGGTAGAACCTCTTGGATACGAACTACTAGGGCTTTATCTGGTTCGTCATCCTTATGGATAACTACCGATTCCGTTTGATGCCTGTCTAGTAAAAGCATTAGGAATTTCTCCTTGAATGTTTCATGTTTATCTCCTTGTAAATGCCCATAGGAATGCCCGGTGAGTACATGAGCACTCACCTGCTATGGGTGTGTTGATCAGGACCAGAACGGTCCTAAGATGGTTACTTCAGGAAGTTACATATACCCTACTGATACTGCTCTACGTATAGGGCGTGACACTTTGCACAGCATAGCTTGTGATTATCCAATCATCTCAAGAAAGTGGGGTTCACCTATCTCCGAACCTTCAGTTTCTAGTAACTCATTGACTATGGCATCGGTAGCAGATCGCCATTCGTTGAGGTTATGGAACGACCACCCATCTTCTAGGCTAATCCCTTCTGACCCATCCTCTGGACTTGGATCGCCAGCAATATGGTGCCGGAATGTTTGGAAAGGCCTGCCTGCTTGATGCAGATACACCAACTGCCGGACAAACTCTTCCCTCAAATGCCGAACATTACATGCGTGGGTAGCAAAGGCATCATGCACAGCAATGATTGGATAGGTGCTATTAGCCAGCAATAGGTGTACTAGGGTTGCATCTGTTGAATGCACGATATGCGCTTGCAAACTGGTGGCTACTTTCCCACGATCTATATAGGGCGTGGGGTACCATGAGTTGATTGTAAGTACTACGCGAGGCTCTTCCTGTGATTTTGGTAGTGTGATTGTCCTGCTCTTGTTGGTTCGTGCCGGCCTGATGTGGAGTTCAAAGCCGGACATAGTCGGCCAAGCTATTTCAGGTGATAACGGTTTCAACTCTAAGTCTTTAAGCACCGCCTGAACTTCCTCTCTAAACTCTCTGATAACCGGAACTAACCGATCAACTCTAGCGATACCCTCTCTAGCTAACGCAACCTGCTGATAATGAGTAATGATCTGTATGTTTGACCATTTGTCTTTCTTAAAGTCTTCTACTTTTTTCCTTGCTGTCTTTTCCTTGTATTCACCTTCAACGATTACTGCACTTATAGCTTCTTGTTCAGTTGCAATCTTTCTGCGTGGCTTACCGTCTGGTGTCCAATCTTTTAGGAATGGCAGCTTGGTTAGATTCTCAAGCGCAACCGTTTCTGGTCCAGAACCGTAGCAGTAAGGCACGATAATCTTCTTGATCACCTTCCGTCTTTGATGAGACGTTAGGCCATGTATGCCCCATTCTTCAGCTATCTGACTGTAGAGATCGCCCAGCTGTAGCAGGTTGGAGATAAGGCTAGTCTTTCTATCCCCATAGAACAGTGCTAAATGCTGTATGACGCTGTTCGTCTGATCTACCTCTACGGGTAGGTGACTGATAAATCCTTTCTTTGGCCTAAGAGTTTTGCTATCTGTAGCATCTCTTAACTCTATACAAGCGCGGATAAACAGGTACTTGTCGTCAATCTCTGTGCCTTCTGCGTTGAACTTCCACTCATCTTTGGTAGTTACTGCATTTTCCGCCCACGATATAAACTGCTCTAGGTGGTCTACGCCATATTGAATCTTGTCCTTAACCGTTTCCATTGGCGCTTCATAAAGGTTAGCAGCATGGAACAGTAGGTAATCGTAGGACTCTTCATCAATCACCATGCCATCAGCAAACTCAACCAAGCATCTCATAGGATCATCGCCCTGATACTGAATATCACTGCGAGACGAATAGAGCCTACCGCGCTTATCGAAGAACAATCGCTGATAAAACTGATCATATTCAGCTAATCGTTTTGCGTGTTCCAATAAACGATATGGGTTTTCTACTAGTTCAGGCTCCTTGTAGTCCAAGTCCTTTAACAGCTTTACCATATCACCATTGATGCGGAGTGCTATAGCCTCATGCTTGTTGACCGCCCTGACCCATTCAGGTGGCTCGACTTGATCTAGATACTCAATCCTGCGTGCTACGCCAACATCCATCAGAGCGTACTGGTCTGCAACGGTGAATGACTGGTCCTTGAACCACCTCTGTTCTTGGATTGGGTGCCACAAACGTTCCGGTTTTCCATCAAGTAAATCGTCTACCCAGTCATCAACATTTACCTTCAAGCCAGTACCAGACCAATGAATCGGTGACTGATTTTGTTCGGCTTCCTTAAAGGCTTGTGCCATTGCACTCTTACCCTCTTCATCAGGCTCCTGCTCATCAGGACCGTCACCAGTGAAATGCCAGTCATCTGGTGTCCAGTGTGTGCCCAGATCAGTTTTAATCAGTGGGTGTCCATACGCATCGGTATAGCTTGTCCACGGATCAAACGGTGTATCCTGCGTGTAATCAGATGGTTCCCGCCTTAATACACTGTCACCCGGTAGCAATATGACATTGCACCCGTAGTCTTTATGGGCACTCCACGCTGGAGTACATATACCAAGACGAATAGCATGGGCAAGGCAGTACTCTCCTACGACCTCTTCCTGATACTTCCTAGCTACCCGCTCCTTCTCGCCTTCCCAATCCTGCAGGTTTTCAAAGATTTTCTTTCTAATGCTCGGTGGGTATTCAAACTCTAGGTCCTTCTCATCCCACTTGTTGGCGCGTATTGCAAACTGACCAACACGGTAGACCATAAACACCGTCTTAGAATGATGTTGCCCACTTAGGGCATCAACAACTGCTGTGGCAGTTAGTGTCCAATCAGCCCCAAACTTATCTAGATTCTTCCAACCCAGATTATTCTTGGAACTACTGCCGAGACTGGGTGTCTCTAGCACCCTCGCTAGTCTGAGTACTAATGCATCTAGATGTGGTTTTGACTGCTTCAATTGCCTACATCGACATGGATAGGACCAACCGCTTCCATCGTCATTTCTATATCCTGTGTCTCAACTTGGTCTTTACGATACGCAGCAAGTGTTGCCTTGAAATCTTCATACACTTCCTGAGAGGGATAAGTGCAAAATGAGCCGTGATTATGGTCATCGATTGTAAACCACTGCACCGTTGATCCATCAGGCATGTCATCACCAATCTCCGATTCCATACTATTCCAGTCAATCGCATTGGTATGTTTCCAAGTAGTCATTACGGCATATTTCATAGCTGTCATCTCCATTTATTATTTACGGCTCCATTCTACAATTCTCCCTTATAGGGCGTGACACTTTGGGATTGTCAGATCCGACATAGCGGGTACAGGTAATGTCGAATCTAGGAATTTAACTACCAAAAGTAGAACGTTGCTAAAACGTTGCTAACTTAACGTCCTTTCTGACGCGAAACGACCTTAAACAACCTACAAGCACAGGATCAGAGTTTAGGTTTATGCTTGTTTGTAGGCGTTTCTTACAATCTACTGCGGTTGGAACGGTGGACTGTTAATCCATATGTCGCAAGTTCGAGTCTTGCCCGGGGAGCCAGTTTTCTCGATGTTTTTT
>DAEN01000063.1 GCA_002495315.1 Thaumarchaeota archaeon UBA141 | reverse complement strand
TTACTTTATGGACCGCCAGGTTGTGGAAAGACTCTCCTGGCTGCTGCCGCAGCTTCTGATATTGATGCATATTTCATCTCTGTTGATGCAGCTTCTATAATGAGTAAATGGCTTGGAGAAGCTGAAAAGAATGTTGCGAAGATCTTCTCGTCAGCACGAAAACTGTTGCAGAATGACGGAGCTGCAGTGATAATCTTTGTAGATGAACTAGATTCACTTCTTGGCTCGCGAAATAGAGAGGTTGGGGGTGAAGTCCGTGTTAGAAACCAGTTCCTCAAGGAGATGGACGGAGTAGCTGACAAGGGGAAAAACTCACATCTCTTTGTGCTGGGTGCAACTAACAAACCGTGGTCATTGGACTGGCCATTTCTACGAAGATTTCAGAAGCGGATCTTCGTAAATTTGCCTGACCTTGATGCTAGGACGAAGATGCTCCAACTTTATGCTGGACCGCTAAAGCTCTCTAGCAGTGTCAAGCTTGACGAAGTTGCTCGTCTTATGGAGGGGTATTCTGGATCAGATATGCGCGATGTCTGTCAAGGAGTGCAATTACGAGCTGTTTCTGAGCTCTTTGATACCGGACGCGGGTTGGACGAGTCGAGTCAGCCTAGAGAGATATTGCATTCGGACTTCAAGGAAATCTTGAAATCACGTCGGCCTAGTGTTGCTCCAGAAATGCTTCGTGCATACGCTTCGTGGTCTGAGAACTATAAAGCGTTGTAAATCAAGGCAAGAGTCGCTCTGGGTCACGAGCAAACGGTGTGACCTCGCGTACATTTTCACGCGATAATAGCTGTGCTGTCAATCTCTCAATACCCAGGTTGAAGCCCCCGTGAGGAGGTACGCCATAACGGAAGGGTTCAGTGAACCATTCCATACTCTTCAGATCAATTTTTCTTTCTTTTAGTTGAGCGAGGATATTATTGCGTCTATGTTCTCGCTGGCCTCCAGAAGAGACTTCTACCCCTCTGTAGAGAAGATCGACGCTTCTTGCCCATTGTGGTTCATCATCTAATGCCATGACATAGAATGGCTTGGTCTTTGTAGGAAAACGATTGACAAAGAAAAAATCCGAGTCAAACTTCTCATTGACATAACGATTGAGAAGTAGCTCTCCTTCTCTGTCGTAGTCATCGCCGTATTCTATATGATGGCCGTACTCATTTAAGATGTCGTAGATCTGAGGGAAGCGAATCTCTGGAAAAGGAAGTTTTAGTGTTTTTCTCTCTACCAAGGGAAAGAACCTCTTTAATTCGTCTTCACAGGATTTCATCGCGTAATCTATACTACTAGCAACCAACGATTCTTCCATACGAATTACATCTGACTCATCACTAATGAATGACAGTTCAACAGCACATCCGCGGTGTTCGCAAAGATGGCGCTGCGTATGAGATTTTTCTGCCCTCCAGCTGGGACCAAGATCGTAGAGACCACGCAATCCTGCAGCTATGAGGAGTTGGCGATGGAGCTGAGGATCTTGTCTGAGATATGCCTCTTTGCCGAAGTAATCTATCTTAAAGACCTCTGCTCCGCCCTCTGAAGCTCCTCCTATGATGCAAGGAGTAAAGACCTGCACAAAGCCTTTCTTGTTAAGATAGTTCTGAATTCCTTCGAGCAGTTTTGCTTGGATCCTTAGAATTGCCAAATTTAATGGTGTACGCAGATCGAGAACACGATTATTCATTCTAGTATCAAAATCGCTCTTGAAGACTCCCTTCTCAGCGAGCTCTTTCTCTTCAGATTTAGGGTCTAACGGCAGTGGACTTTCTGCCTTGCTCAAAATCTCAAGTTCGGTAGGCACCATCTCATAACCCGCCTTTGCTATCTTGCTTTCTAACACCACTCCTCTAACCAAGATGACATCTTCCTTGCCCAACTGGTTGATGGATTCCATTACCTTATCTGAAACTTTTTCTCTCTTCGCGGTCAGCTGGACTATTCCTGTGTCATCGCGAAGTTCGATGAATGCTATATTTCCCTTATTGCGGATATCATGAACCCAACCCCCAACTGTGACATTTTTTCCAATATGATGAAAGAGATTGCTTGTACGTTGGCCTATGCTAGATGGATTGCTTTCTCGAAAGTCTGCCAAGATCCAATAAACCCAGAGACCAAAGCAAGCTAGTTTTCGAACTCGACCATAAGATCAATTCCACGAATCGCTTTTACCAATTTTTGCACTAATTCGACATTCACTGGAAATTGTTCATTTTTTCTACCTGGGATGATGACTTTTGTCATCTTGCTGCCATCGGGGAGCCAGACGACGTTCACTGTCACTATATTGATCGGACGAAAAAGATATTCTATGAGTCTTCGATCAGAAAACTGGGCTTCAACAAGCGATAACCGTTTGTTAATGCTTTCCTCTATTTTTCTAACAAGAGATGAATCTCTACCTAGAATTGCCAGGTCTCCATGCCCTAACATCAAGACTGTATGTTCGTCGAGTTCTACAGCGCGGATTAAAGTGGTTTTATTCAGTTCTGGGATCTTCTCGGCAGCTTTTGACAGTTTAACCGATAGATCGACATCAGCTCTTGTCAAGTGTCCGCCCTTCAGTTTGGCCTCGCATTTTGGGCAAAGAATCCCAGTCTTAGCGTCAAATGCACAGATCGGAGTCTTCAAGCTCATGCCTACATGTCTTCAGGGATAATAAAAGTATGATGATATGCCGCTCAGATTTGTTTTTCCGATAAAATCCCAATGTTCAGTATCGAGAAGAATGGAACAGATGATGTAGTCAAATGTATTGATGAATCTGACTACTTATCTTTAGACTCACTACTTGATAACAGATCTGATATTTCTGATGGTAAATCTGCTACTGGGATACCTGCTTCACGGAGTGCCTTGGTTTTTTCTTCGGCTGTCCCTGAGCCCATGGATATTATAGCTCCTGCATGGCCCATTCGTCTTCCAGGTGGTGCAGCACGGCCTGCGACGAAGGAAACCATAGGTTTTCGATTCTGCAATTTTGCTCTACTGGCCGCGAGTCGTTCTTCAGCGTCTCCGCCGATTTCTCCCACGATGACGATCTTTTCTGTTTCTGGGTCATCCTCGAGGAGTTGCACGGCATCCATGAAGCTTAGTCCAATCACTGGATCTCCGCCGATTCCTATTGCCGTACTTTGTCCGATCCCTGCTCTTGTGAGGGATGATGCAATTTCATAGGTGAGTGTTCCGCTTCTCGAAACCATTCCTACTTTACCTTTGGAGAATAAATGGCCAGGCATGATTCCAACTTTGGAGAGTCCAGGCGAGATAACTCCTGGACAGTTAGGTCCGACAATTTGCAGACCTTTCCTGGCAGCATAGTCAACAACACGAATGGTAGAGTGAACTGGAACATTCTCAGTGATTATGACTATTAGAGGAATTGCTGAGTCGGCAGCTTCGTATACTGCATCTTCTACCTGTCGAGCTGGCACAAAAAGTACGGAAGTGTTGATTTTTGGATCAAAATCGATAGCCTCTTGGACGGAGTCGAATACAGGGACACCTTCTATTTTTGCGCCTTTCTTACCTGGTGTTACTCCAGCCACAACTTTGGTACCGTACTGAAGCATAGAACGTGTGTGATTTGCACCTTCTCTACCAGTGATTCCTTGTACCAATATTCTAGTGTTATTGTTGACGAGTACTGCCACTATATTCATCACTTCAGTAAGCTAACTGCTTTTTTGGCTGCCAGTTCCATGGATTTAGTCATCTCTATGCCGGCTTCGCTCAGTATTCTTTGTCCTTCTTCTTCCCTAGTTCCGACCAACCGGGAAACAATGGGTAATTTTGATCCTGTCTCTGTGAATGCTTGAACTACTCCCATAGCTACCTCATCGCAGCGGGTGATACCTCCCATGATATTTAGAAGAATGACCTTTACGTTAGGGAGTTTTACGATAAGTTGGACAGCTGCCTTTACCTGTTCTGCCTGTGCTCCACCTCCTACATCTAAGAAATTAGCGGCCTTTGCACCGTGATGGGCGACTAGATCAAGAGTAGCCATGACTAGTCCTGCTCCATTTCCTATGATTCCCACATCGCCATCAAGTTCGACAAAGCTCAATCCCATCTGCTTTGCACTTGATTCACGTGGCGTCAATTCCTCAGTTCCTTCTCCGTGTTCTGGGTGCTTGTAAGAAGCGTTATCGTCAATGACCATTCTGGCGTCCAGTGCCACTAGCTGCGAGCTCTTTGTCAACGCTAGAGGATTGCTCTCGAGGAGTTCGCAATCGTTTTCAACGAAAATCTTGTACATTCGTTGGCAGATTCCAATGAACGAAGCTAGAGCAGGTGTGGGTATATTGAGGGCCTTGCCAGCTAGTCGAGCTTGATACGTCCGCAGACCCAACAACGGATCTAATAGTATTCGCAAGATGGCTGTTGGTCGAGAACGGGCAGTCTCTTCCAGATCAACGCCTCCTTCTTCACTTGCGATCATGATTGCCTTTTTGGAGGCTCTCTCAATGGCAAATCCAAGATAGAATTCTTTTGAGATACTCAATTGTTCTTCAACTAAGACGGAGGAGACCGTTGCTCCCCTAAAGATCGCTCCAAGGAGTTGCCGTGCAGCCTTGCTGGTTTCTTCTTTACCATTTGCCTTTAGTATTGCTCCAGCCTTTCCTCGGCCTGCAACGAGTATCTGGGCTTTGACAACAACCGCACCTGCGATCTTAAGGGCTGCTTCTTCTGCTTCACTCGTAGTATTTGCCACGTATCGCTTGGGAACTGCTATGCCTTCGGCCTCAAATAGATCCTTTGCTGTATGCTCATGGATCTTCAACTCTCTGTCTCCACAATCCTGGAAAATGTGTTTTCAGTAGATCTGCGCCAACCCTCAGCGAGCGAGTCTTTTAACGATTCTTGAGAACCCAATGAAGCTTGATTTATGGTAGTAAGATCTTTCGATTCTAGATGAATTTGAAAAGCTTTTTCAAATTCGTGAACTATGATTTTTCTGATCGCGGACAACTCTATATCTCTGTTCAGCAAATGCCGTAAGGAGATCATAGAGTCAGGTTGCAAACCACATGGATTTATCCGTGCGAATTCTTTTAGATCCATGTTGACATTAAGGGCAAAACCATGGTAGGTGACCCATCGACTAATAGCAACTCCTATGGAAGCTATTTTCATGTTTTCTACCCAGACGCCTGTCTGATGACCAGTGGCTTCACCAATGACCCCAAACTGGTTAAGAGTTCTGATCAGAACCTTTTCTAATAATCGCAAATAGTCATGTATACTGAGGTTGCGTTCGTCAAGTTTGATTATGGGATATGCAACAATCTGTCCTGGGCCGTGATATGTAACATCACCTCCTCGTTCAATCTTATAGATTGGAAGATCGTGACTATGTACGTTGTTCCAGCTTCCTCTCCGACCAAGAGTTATGACTGCTTCGTGTTCAACCATGATCAAGACGTCTGGAATGAGTCCAGCTGTTCGCTTTTCCACCAATTCGCGTTGCAGTCTCCAAACATTTTGATAATGACAATTGTCAAGATCGAAGAGGAAACCTTGGGACGGCATTATATTTGCAACTCACTTCCATCTAAGCAGTCCAACAACACATGCTTTACGTCTTGTCCCACTAAATCGTTTCAAGGATGGCGTTACCGCGAATTACTTTTTCAGTAAAAAATTCGCCAGTACGGTATGAGCTGCGAACAAGAGGGCCAGCAGCCACGTAGAGAAATCCCAAATGCTCTGCTACAGTGCGGTAATTGTCAAACAGGTCAGGTGTGATGAACTCTTTCACGGGTAGATGACTCCTGGATGGTTGAAGATACTGGCCCAACGTAAGTATATCGACGTTTGCGGCTCTAAGGTCATGCATAGCTGTGCAGATCTCGTCATATGATTCTCCGAGACCAAGCATTATTGATGACTTTGTGAAAATGCCATTGCTGAGACTCTTTATGTTTCCAAGAACCCGTAGTGATTGATCATACCCAGCTCTAGGATCGCGGACTTTGGGGCTCAGAGATCGAGTAGTTTCGATGTTGTGACTTATGACCGATGGATTCGAATTGCATATCACTTTAAGTGCTTCCAAGTCACCCTGGAAGTCCGAAATCAAAACTTCGATGATAATTTGTGAGTTCCTATTCTTGATTTCCTTTACTGTTTTCGAAAAATGTGAAGCACCACCATCTGAGAGATCATCCCGGTCAACTGAAGTGAGGACCACATAGGTTAGGTCTAGTTCAGCGATCGCTTCGCCAACTCGGATAGGTTCCAACGGATCTAGTACTCCGTGAGGATTGCCGCTCTTAACCATACAGAAACGGCAGCTTCGTGTGCACATGTCACCCATCAACATGATAGTTGCAGTACCGCCATTCCAACATTCGCTGATGTTTGGACAATGTGCTTCTTCACAAACCGTATGCAAGTTCTGTTGTGACATTAGTGCATGTAGTTTGGTGTATTCACTGCCTGTTGGCAGCTTGACTTTCAACCAGTCTGGTTTCCTTCTAACCTCTTCATTTCTGAGCTTTTGAGCTAGAGGATATCTCGGCATGATTAGTCAGAAGTTCCCTTTATGAACAAGTCCAAAGTATACATAAGTTTTACAACTAACTCACAGTGGGAATTTGTAATTCGATTTGGCAGGTTTGCTTATTCAAGGTGAGCAATACTAAAGAAGTAACCTATCTGTTAGGGACGACCTACCGACAAGTAAAAATGCACTGGATGTGTGACCACAACGTAAAGATGCCGATCACGGATGTCGAGAAGAAACAGTTAGCTCAAAAAAGAAGATTATTCTCCAGGATCTGTATGAGGTGTGGGAGAAAGAATCCCATATCATCGAGCAGGTGCCGAGGCTGTAAGAGCGAGGATCTCAGACTCAAGAATAGATCAATAGGTGTGAAGAAGTAGACTGACTAGCGTCTTGTAGCTGTCGTATACTATGTGCATCTGAAGTCTTAATGTAGGTCTCCGCGTTGAACGGTATGCAATTTTATTTTTGAACTATTTGCAATGCTGCGATAACCGTTTAAAGCCGTATGCGCCCTCCTATCCGGGGCCGATCGTCTAGCATGGTCAGGACATCGCTCTCACACAGCGAAGGTCGGTGGTTCAAATCCGCCTCGGCCCATTGATCCTCTGCTTTGTCTTTCTTCTGCTGATTACATCCATGAGGATTGAGTCCTGGGTAAGAAGGCCAACAGGTTTGCCGTTTTCTACAACAAGAAGTCTGCGGAAGTCATTATCTTCCATGATTTTCAGTGCGTCGATCAATTGCGTCTCGCTATCAACTGTTAGAACTGGTGAAGACATGATCTTGCGTAACATTATGCGGGAGTCCATAAGGTCTTCAGCTATTAGCTTGTATACCATGTCACGTTCTGTTACTATTCCTACTGGATTTCCATGCGCTTCGACTATTATGGAGCCGATCCTTTTCTCTCGCATAGTCTGTGCTGCTTCAGAAACGCTCCGATTGCCATCCATCTTTTCGAGCTGGAACATGAAATTCTTTACGGGAGCTGACCTGGCGCTCTTTCCTTCTATCAGGTCAAGCCAGAAGCCTTCTTCACATTCTGGACAGATATCTGGCGGTGTTGATCCTTCGAATACGTAACCACAGTGGTAGCACACGTATTTCGAGTTACGATCTTGAGTCACTATGACGTCATGCTCTTTGATCTTTGTGATATTTTTTTTCTATCACGAGGTTAGGGATGTGTGAGTTGTTATTTACACTTTGTTGATTGCATATTAAAATGGACTGCGAAGGCTTTTGAATAAGCCATCACAAAATCATAAACCATGTTGGAGATTCAGCCTCCGAATAGTGATTTCAAAGGATCAACACTGATAACTGGCTTTCATGGAATTGGCGCGACAGGTTATTGGACGATAAAATTTCTAGTCCAGAATCTTAAGACGCAACGGATGGCTTTCCTCGATTCTCCCTCTCTTCCGCCTATGAGTTCGTATAGTGAAAATCATTTGGTCACTCCATATGAATTCTACCGTAAAGACGATCTTGTCTTCTTCAAGGCAGAAGCTCCTCCATTTAAGGGAACTGAGGTCGAATTCTTTAGGGCGATGGCTAAATGGGTGATTAAATCTGAGATTAAGGAAGTAGTTCTTTTGGGAGGACTTGATCTAAATCTTCGCGCGGACGACTCGCTATATCGATTGGCTCATACTCGTGCATATGAACCACATGGAAAGCTCAAAGATTCTAAGAACCTTGAAGACGACCACATGATTGTCGGTCCCGTCGCAATCTTGTTGAATATGTTTGAAATATACGACTTCCCTGCCTGTGCAATACTTGCTTATGCATCCACTGATCGATTGGACCCTAGAGCTGCAGCTACTACTGTAAAAATCCTGGCTGGACAGTATGATTTTCAGGTCGATGTTAGCTCTCTAATGAGTAGTGCTGAGGTGTTGGAATCTCAAGTCTCTCGACCACAAGGGGGGCCGAATGACTCTATCTATACTTGATTTATGGCGTTGTTAGAGTAGGTACCTGCTTATATCAGTCAGGGTAATAATCCCTACGACTTTTTCCTCTCTAAAGACGGCAAGTCGCCTGACACCGCTTTCTCTCATGTTCTTCACTGCTACCGGTATTGACGAATCTTCATTGATGGTTAGCAGTGGTCTTGACATTATCGACGAGACCTTCACCGAGTTGGGTTTCTTGTCTAGTGCAGTGATCTTGCGGAGAAAGTCTCGTTCGGTTACAATGCCTATGGGTATTTTCTTCTCTTCGACAAGGAGGCTGCTTACGCGATGCTCATTCATTAACTTCGCTGCACTAAGAGCGGATAGGTCAAGATTAACAGTTAGGACCTCGGTTGACATAAAATCTCTGACGCTTGGCAATGGTTCACCTACGACTTATGATGCGGGTTTAGATTAACCTTTAGCGTAGAGAATTGTACATGGTCAATCTCCGTACTAACCATGCTGCTGAAATTCTTACAAAACAATATCATAGTTCTAAGTTCACATCTGTCTATGATATCGGCCATCGCGGAATTGCATATCGTGATACGCCGCTTCGTTCAGAGATACTGAGACCTGCCTCGTCTATCTGCATGAGCATTTTCTGCTCATCGACCGTATTGATGATCCTATCGCGCATTACTACTTTCCCATCAATTATTACCGTACTCACAGAATCGCCAGAGGCCGAATGGACTAGATTGGAGATCGGATTGTGAAGAGGTAACCATTCTGGTCTCATAGTATCTATTATGATGAGGTCTGCTCTTTTTCCGGGTTCAAGTGATCCAATCTCATTTTCCCAGAGAGCTGTCCTTGCTCCATTGATAGTTGCCATCTCTAATACCTGTTCAGGTGGCGCCAGAGTTGGGTCAAGATTCACGTCTCTTCTCGCTATGACTGAATACATCACGCGGAACATATCAAGAAAGTTCGATTCCGCTGCCGAATCGTGGCCCAGGCCTACGGCAATTCCCTTTTTGATCATGTCTAGATGTTTACTTTGCAGGGCGCCGTAGGCACCATGAAATGATCCAGTTGGGATGTGAAAGACCTTGACGTCATATTTTTGGATCAAGCTAACCTCTTCGTCAGTGAGCCAATTCGCTTCTCCGACTAGGAGGTTTTGACCCAACAGCCCCGCACGATTAAATCGTTCAATGGGTCGTTCTCCATTAAATATCTCCTTGTGTCGTAGTACTGAATCTTGCGTAGATGATGCATGTATCGTTATTCCGGTTTCATATTTTACGGCCAATTCCTTGATACGCTGGAGCAGTTCTGTTGACGCCATTCTTTCTGTTCTGGGAGCGAACCACGCATGTACTCTTCCTCCTGCGGCTCCATTGTATTCTCTTACAAATTGTTCAGAACTATTGGCGGCATTATCAGTGTCTTCTCGCATTTTCCCTGGTATTGCCCGAGCATTACTATGAATGTCGACTGCCGAGCGTGAGAGAACTGCCCGCATCCCAGATTCATCTACTGCTTTCACTGCGTGCTCCATATTGTATCCTCCTGGGTCAATGAAACAGGTAGATCCTGTCTTTATTGACTCAATGCAACAGGCCATTGCAGCAAGATAGACATCATGTTCATTCATAGTACTTTCGAAGGGGTATACTCGTTCGTGTATCCATGTGGGAAAGAGGACGTTATCTGCAAGGCCTCTGGCAAGATGATGGTTTGTGTGACAGTGTGTGTTGATTAGTCCAGGCATTATTACGTGACGCGCGGCATCGATAATGATCTCACTTGAGCCATAATTATTTTGGAGTTTGTCTGTCTTGCCGATATCTATAATCTTACCATCGTCGATCGCTATCGACCCGTCACGGATAATTCGGCGCGTTTGATCGATTGTCACCAAAAATCTCGCATTCTTGACAAAAATTGAAGGCATTTTCATAACCATTCTTTTGACTGCGGTATAAACATTAGCTAACTATCATATTCATGGCCTAAAACGTGAGCTACCGTGCGCCTTAAGGAAGAGATTGTACAAACTTCGCAATGCGGAGACGCGTTTTTTATCAGCTTTTCAAGCTCCCGAGGGGAGCTGTCCGATCGACACAGAATTACATTCTTGTAGCGATTCATTCTCAGGAATTTCTTGAAGAAGCTCACAAAACTCACGCCATATTTGTTCTCTGTTATATTGACATTCTGTGATAGTGGATATATGTCAAGGATTTCAAGTGGTATTATTTCAAATGGGGGGACTAGAAAACAAACCTGAATATTATTTGCGAATTCTTGTATCTCCTTGAATGTCGTCGAACTTACTGAAGATTGAAGGCTAAAATTGGTGCTGGGGTCAATAGGAATGAGGATGAGACATTTCACAGCGCGGGGCTTCATAATCTCCAAGACACGATTCTTGTGACGATTCACTTCAGGTCGATCTGTGTCGGGAGGGGTGGACAAAAGAAGTCCCTTCGATTTGAGTACAGGTGTTCCGTCTTCAAGAAGACTATTGGCTGAACTCATCATGCAGAATGCTTTCCATAACATTGGGTGAGCTCTTGCACGGATTCCTAGATGTTCCCACAATCGGCCTTCTGCAATTGCTTGTCTAATCTTTTGCATCTCCGAATGCAACACGTACAGATTATGTCTCGCTAGACTGTCAACTAATGATGTTTGTTCTAGACTCTTGAGTTCTTCTGGATTTGTTCTGATACATATTGGACATTTGCATGCAATATATTCAATATCTCCGACGCGTAATGTACCAGAATCAGTAATGTAGCGTCCATCCTTTGCATAAAGCATGTATGAAGCTGAATCAAACATGTCGCAGCCAAGTGCTACTCCAAAGGCGAGAGTGAGTGGATGTCCAACACCAAAAAGATGTATGGGTTTCTCCACTGGTAGTTTTCTCTTAGCGGCATAGATTAATCGGAAGAGTGCATCAAAGCGGTATGATTCCATCATCTCTGTAGGGCTGCCTATGGCAT
>DAEN01000062.1 GCA_002495315.1 Thaumarchaeota archaeon UBA141 | reverse complement strand
TGTTTCTGTTCTTCCTCAAAATAAAATACGTACATACAATTTCGCCCAACAAGTCTTACTAGTCTAAACCAGGGCATGCTATTTAGTACTGGTCAAGAATGATTACATGTTTTACAAATTCGAAAGTGGAACGACAGAATAAGGTAAATAGTTTAGTAATTTTGCAAACCGCAGTCATATTTCTGAATTTCTTTTGAACCTAAAGGCTTATACCCATTTCCGAGAGCTTCAAACAACATTGTCCGTCGTCGATTTCTTGCGGAGAAGGAAAATGGTGTTCATAGACGACTATCAATTTGCTTGTGAGAAGAACGATTTAAGGAGGAGGATGATGGTACTTGTAGACGTGATTGAGTCATCTCCTGCTCGTCGGGTCAGTATTGCTTTGAAGGCCAGAGCCTTTGAGCGGAAGGATGTCCGTCTCTGGCGGTGGGCATTTCAAGTCATCACTTTGACTGCTGCTATTGTGGCCCTGATTACCTTTCTTCTGACTATAACTGGGATCGCTTAGGGAGATGAAATAGATGTTCAAGAAAGGCGAAAGGAAGTATAAGACTCGTTTAGTAGGTGAGAACATCCCAAGAGATCAGGCAGCAAACATCTTGGCACAGGCTTCCGAGGACATCCGGCAAAGTAGTGCAGAACAAGTCTATTTGAGACTCGAGATCAGAGAGCTTCTCTCCGTTCCGGAAGAGCCTCCACGAAGAAGATAAGCCTAAGATATCGACTTTCTATTCCTTGAGTAGATCCAGAAGCCGTTAGTGGCTATTTGTGGAACACGAGTCAATGCCCTCAGAACCACTAGCGCAGAGCTAAGTCCCATAATCACATGTAATAGATTGAAAACACCTGTGAACAAAACTACAACCAATGCCACAGATATGTCAGACTGAAACTGCATACCAAGTCTTCCAAGAAGCTCACGTGCCAGAGGGAGATACATATCCGGCATTAGTAGATAGTAAAGAAGAAAGGTTAGGAGAGACATTATGATAACTCGTGAAGATGCCCCAAACGTAAAAACAGACACAATGAAGAGTCGCGAACCAAGAGAACTGGAAAATCGTTTCATAAATCCAAAAAGGATGCTTCCGAGCCAAAGGCCCAACATCATCGAAATCACGGCAGCGAACTTCATAATTGGCCCGACTGGCGAAAATGGCGGTACAACAAAATATAGAAAAAGCGCATGAATTGCCGTTGTAAACAGTCCGGCAGTAGGTCCTAACAGCAAAAAGGCCAATATATCGGGAATCTCGGCAAAATCAAATTTCAGGAATGGAACTAAAGGGAATGGAATTGTCATATTAAGAATTGAAAGTACAGCTGCAAGAGACCCAAGCGCAGCCATAGTAGAGACTTGCTTACTAGTCCTCAAAGCTGGAGCCGGCACACTGGCTACGCAAGAGATTGTCTAGTTATATCTTTCTTTTACTGAAGAACTGTACCATCCATTGTGATAATATTATGTCCATATCACTAACTTATACAGGTGTTTGTATTATATCATCTTTTGATCTTTCTTTCTCTTTCTAAAGACCATATATCCTGCAGCTATAGCCGCAGCAACAGCAATCTGCGTAACCACGTTTGAGATCAAGTTTCCCACAGGGAAAAGAGTCTGCTCAGTCACCTGTGACAAAAACAAGGGCTTGGTGATAGTCATATCAAGTTGTATTGAGGGCTCAAATGAGGAAAGTACGAGTTCATATCTACCCAACGATATACTATTGGCCTTTACACCATTAATGTAAACCTCAGCATTATCTACCGGGACGCCGTCATATTCGTAAGTTAGATCGACAACAACTTTGACTTCACCCGGTATGAAGGTTTCAGTCCGAGGCTCTGCAAGTATTCTGTCGAAGATTACAGGGACGACGTTCGAGTTATGTATATTGAGCTTATACAAAGGATCGACGACATCTCCTACTTGATAATAGAATTTCTCAACTGTCTCTTTCACAATCGTATCGTTGAGAGAAATGCTACCCTGAAACATATCCCCATCAAACAAATAGTGTCCTGTCCACTCGAAGGGAGCTTCTGTTCCAACCTCAACGCGAGGCTCTGCTTCAATACTTATCTCAATCTGGTCAAAGACGACTTTGACGCTATTAGATTCGAGGGTGCTGATCCCAAACTTTTCGTCATTTACTTCTTCTATTGAGTAGTAGTACTCTCCGACCGTCTCCTTGGTAGCCGTGTCATTGAGTTGGAATGATCCTGAAAAGATAGATCCGTCATATTCATGAATGCCCCTAGCAACAAAATTAGCTTGTGTACCAACGTCCAGGCGCTCGTCTAGAACTTCAAGTTCCATACTAATACTATCCCAGACAATATCCAGTTCATCAACATAATCCGTTCGTGCGTTTGATGAGAGGTCGTAAGTTCGATCATTGACTTCGCTAATTGATAGGCTCAAGTTTCCAGTAGATTGTAGTGTTGTAGCGTACTCCCAACGCTTTGCGTGATCAGACCACTGGGTTGGAATAGATCCACTAAGCACAAGATCTCCATTAGACGAGGTGAATTCCTGTTTGTCAAATTCATACTCAATCTTGTACCAAAATACGCCCTCTGTCCCGATATTAATTCGATCATCGTCAACGCCACCTTGCCGAACATTGATACGATCCCATATTACCGATGTGACATTCTCGTTTGCAGGAGTTAGAGCGTTTATCCCGTGCTTCGACCAGATTGCCGAGATCAATCGAAAATCTTGCTGGTCCACCCGATGGAGTTTTGGGGTATGCTCCCATCGTTCCCTCGTTGAACTAAATGATGCCATCGATGAGTTACTTAGCGTCACCTTACCCTCGTTAACCATCTCATTGTCGAATTCTGAACGGATTTGGAACCAGACAGTTGCAGGAGTTCCGACATCGATGCGAGATTTTTCTGCCCCAAAAGAGGAGAGTACCAGCCGATCCCATATTACAAGCAGCTTTTCAGCATCATAGTTTAGCGCGGTTATTCCGTGCTCGTTCCCAGAAATAGCCTTTATTTCAAACAATCTCGAAGCGACGTTATCTTCGGAAGCAGTCACTGTCCAACTGCCTACTATACTGCCATGTCTAGCTTCCCGATCGTTAACAATGACGACTCCCTTTGTGATCGGCTCTCGATCGAACTCGTAAGCAAGATGAAAGTCAATAGTAACCGTTTCACCTACATTCAACCTCTTGTCAGTAACATCTACCTGCTCAACCATGGCTCGGTCCCAGATTATCCGAAGTGGGGAGCCTGAGAGATCCGAAACAGCCTCAAGCCCGAATATGTCGTCTCGAACCCCTGACGGCATTACAGACATTTCAGCAACTTGTTGATGGGTTATAGATGCAATCCATCTACCTGAATCGCGGTGCCACCTAGCTAAGGATCCATTTATGAATAACATTCCTTGAGAATCGTCGAAATGTCGACCGTCGTAATCGTATTCTGCCTTGAACCATACTTCAGCCGAAGAATCAATATTCACTCGCGTATCTAAGGCGCCCTTTTTCACGATCGCGATCTGGTCGAAAATAGCTTGAGGAATAAAACGATCTATGAAGTTTGCTCCTTCGTTCGCACTAGTCGTTGTCCACCTTTTCAAACCTACTTCATTCGAGACTGTTTCGAAATTTACCCACCCAGTAGCATTTGCTTGGTATTCTGTACCGTTAATCCCAATAGCAAAATCGGCAATGTCTGCCCCATCGCTTTCCCAGCTGTAATGTATTGCAATAGTGGAAGGGCGGCCTACATCTACTCTAAGGTTAGGAGCTGAGTCAAGAACAGCCTGGTCGCGCATCCACAAGGCCTCAATAACGTACGATCTGTGGACTTTAATTTCAACTTCAGTTTCTTCTGTAGGGAGTTTTGGAGGCTCCCCGGATATATCAATCCATTTCACAAAGACAAATCTACTCGTTTCCCCTCTAGTGAAAGGAGAGAGAGCAGAAATCACAACTTTACTTTCATCGTCGTACCATTCATCAGAAGTACCCGATTCTGAGATTGTAAAAGAGCTACGTCCAGCTTCAGATCGAATATCCACAAGGTGTTGAACTACAGACTCGAACTCGACTTTCCGCGATTCTGTCATAGATATTTGGGGTGTTGTGAATTTTCCGCTGCTACGCCGTTTTTCAACAGCGTTTTCAATAATGTTTTGTTCTCCGTCGACAGACCATCCAACCAGGTTTCTCCTGGAGTTCACATCAACGTCCCATGTATAATCGATCCTGACCTTTGCCCAACTATTCTCATCAAACCATGAATCATCAGTCGGACTATTCCTCACGTCTATTGAAGGTGCCTCTAAATCGCTCCCTGGATCCGTTACACTGAGGCGAAACTGTTGGATGACATTAAACTCAAGTTGATGACCTTCCCCCCCCATATGAACAGATATCTGGAATGAGCCCAACCCGTTTCTTTCATTACTAGAAAGAATGGTGGTGTCACCATCGAGATCGTAGCTGACCAGATTTGAGCGTTTGTCCGAGTTTTGGTCCCAAGAGAAATCCGTAGTCACACTTACAGTTCCCACGTTCGCTCCAAACCAGTGTAGATCACCACTACTGTCGTCAGGGGAGGGATCGAATTCGATATCGTCTCCCCCTTCAGTCTCGATAGCGAGCTCTTTTACATATTCGAGAGTGATCGTGACAGCGTCCTCTACATTGCGCGGAGTAGAAGGCGAGCTTCCCTCGAATCTGTATCTTTTCAGTTGGTCAGGTTCATACGCCTCCACGTCAGTAATAGAAATATTCGTGTTAAGGTCGACTTCGATGTTTCTGTCAGTACTGAAGGTATCAGTTTTTGCTTCTCCCCCAAGAACATATTCAACGGTAAAATCTCCTCCTCGTGCCCCGGTTGGACTTGCAGCTACGGTAACTATTGCAGTGGGAACCTCTGCCTGTGCTGGTAGAACAGGTGAAAGTGAGATTATGAAGAGTCCTAGCGCAAAACAAATTCCAAACACTGAAACTATCTTTGCGAGCAAACCAAGGACTCACCTCAATATGTCACAACATAATAATATAATCCTTAATCATTCTAAAGAGAGTGTGATCTCCCTGGTCAGCTTTGCGAATTACGTAAACAATGCGCCGATCAGGACTTAAATACTGTGGAACGCAATGAGATGAAGGTTAATGATCGGGGAGGCTCGTGACGTATCGCTCCAGGTTACATTCTCTTGCAATAGCCGGCCAGTCTCCTAATGATTCCCGTACAACCTCTGGACTTCGCTTCGAATTAAGCCGGCTAACTCAGTTCTATGAGCGCATAGCATTTGCTATACTCGTAGGAATAGACGGAATGTTAGGATTTGCCTACATACCCTCCTTCCCGCCGTTCCTCGGGATCTTCCTAGCTTTCTCCATAGCTCTCGTATCATTGCGTTCTATTAGGCTTGGGATCTTAGGACTCGCTTTTTTCTTGGGATTATCGTATGCATTTCAATTCGGCGCGCTAATAGGAAACTTTTCAGGATTATTCGTCGTGATCGGGTATCTATTCGTGGGCATAATGGCCCTCCTGACTAGCGAAAAACCCGCGAATGCCATCGGAACGGCTCTCGGAATACTAATGGCCTTAGTCCTCTTGACGCCATATTTCGTGGTCGCCGTTCCACTAATGGTCCTTTTTGTCACCAGTTACCGAAGAATGGACAAGAAGACTGCCACCATAGCTTTTCTTCAGTTTTATGTCCCACTCCAATTGCTGGCGATTGCCAGTACTGGCGAAATACCGCCCCCTGGACAAGGAGTTCCACTCATCTATTCACAAATCACAGGTAGCTTCTTTCCCCCCGCGGAGACCCTGACTTTTTCGAATCTTCTAGGTCCAATATCAAACGGGTCAGAAGGTTTACCTGGAGTGACTAATGCCTTCACATATTGGACCGTCCGATATTTCGTTGGAAGCTTCTCAATGTTTGCCTTGATTATCTTACTATCAGCATCAGTCTCTGCATCCTTCATGTTTGAGCGGTTTATGAACAACCTGCATCAGAAGGGTTTCGACTTCCAACAACGAAAACGAGTTGTGCCTTTTATTTCCAACTTCATCGGGTGTATGGTCTTTGCACTGCCCCTTTCTATTCTAGCTGGATCATTTGGTTTCAGCACGGCCTTGACAGAGAATTTAGGACAGTACTTGGGCCTAGTGATTATTGGATCCGCCGTCACCACTAGCGTGAGACTATATAGCTACAGAGTTGAAGATATTGTGACCCTGCGTGAAGATATGAAAAAGAGCTTGGAAGAGCTATCTCCCCGGCTTGACATCATAGAGGATCAAGTCCTTCAGGTTTTGACTACTTGCAAGAATATCCGCATTCAGGATCTACAACTAAGACTAAAAGGCGCGCGAAGCGAAGTTGAGCTAACAACCAGAACATATAGAGAGCTTGGGATCCCAGCACTTCAGCAAAAGCGCGATATGCTACAAGCCGAAGCAGCCAACATTGAACCAACCACAACTTCCCTAAAAAGACGCGCAATAGATTACTATTTGACGACAAATCATAAGTTCCGAGAGATCGTCGAGCGCATCTCCGTAATGGGTTTCCAGACAGACGTGAGCATCGACGCTCCAATTGGTGAAGAGGTAGAAACATGGGAACTACAACAAGTATTGGATGTCCAACAACGCCTCGACAAGACCATAGAAGGAAATATGCGGAACCTTGTTGAAACCACCCAGTCTGTCTACGAGCTCGTCAGAAGAAATTTTGACCAAGAGTATACCTTGACAGGTGTTGAAATAGCCAGGAACTTCCTTCTGCACCATGAAATGGAGAGAGCTGTAGATAGCGCTCTTCAAAGCCTTGAACTGATGAATGAGAAATACTCGGAAACCACTGCAGATACAGCCAAACGTCTTCAGTCCCTGCTAGATCAACTATCTAACATCTTAGAATTGCAGGTCAAACCTCTTTCGAACGTTTCTACATCGCTCTACTTTCAAGAAATAATGCCTATAGTTTCAGAGGCTCAACAACTCAAAGAGAAAATCTCCACCGAAGCCGCAGTATTACATTTGACAGCGGTATTTGGATATAAAGAGAAACTGGTAGAAATTCTTGAGCAGTTGATAATAGGCCTTGGAGAAAAACTTCGGGCCATAGCTCAAGATGTCGACGCGAGACTCCCAAAGAACTACAGCTGGGGTAAGCAAGAGCAGATGCACGATACTCTTACACTGACTGTTCGGCGGTTGAAAGAAGCAGCAATGAAGCCAACAAAAGAATTCTTTGATGGAGTGGAAAGCTCCCTAAAAATTCTTCAAGAAGAAGCGACGCTAATAGATCATTATCTCCTAACCTTAGAACTCATCCTGAATTATCCCAATATCGACTCGTATCTATCAGCTAGACTTCTAGACCGTGGAATTGTGCCGTTGCAAGATCTTCCGTTCCAATTTGGTGACAGATATCTCAGGCTGTATGCAACTTACCACAAGAACGCGATATTTGATGAAGTAAAAAGCGCTCTTGTTCATAAAGATGGAAGAAAACGGTAAGGTGTTCAAACCAATGTCAGATGTTGCTCCAAATAGCTGCCCTAACGGACATCCCAACCAACCCAGTGCAAAATTCTGTGGCACATGTGGAAAGAAAATCGAGTTAGACATCAATGCCCCCTCTTCGATTCAAACTCCATCGCCCACGTCAGGGGATCCCCTTGCCACGACAAAATCACCTGATTTCTGTTTTGTGGGAGTTGGCGAAGTTGGAATAAAACTAGTCGGAACACTCCGTGAACTAGTTGGTAGTAACATGGACAACCATGCATTCCTAGGATTTGATAGTGAGTTTTCGTCAAACTTTCACAAATTACGTCTGCCCAAACAGAACGTATACAAGATCGGCACTGATTCGCAAGGGACAGGCCATTTCTGGAAGATGGGAGAAAAGCTTGCAACTGAAAGCAGTCCCATCAAACAAATTCTCTTAGATAAAGGAGCAAATCACGCACGGGCTGTTGCCATGTTATTCGCACTTGGAGGCGGAATGGGCAGCGGAGGAGGCCCCTACTTGATGTCGGAGCTTTCTGACTGGGGAATACATGGAGCCAAGCTGGCACTTGGCGTCCTACCCGCTGATGACGAACCTGACCAGATGCATTTCAATGCCTACTCTGGTCTAGCGAGGCTAATCAGGTACCGACAAAAGTACAATTGTGACATGATAATACTACTGAATAATTCGAACCTTGACAGGTATCGCACTGTAGATCGATCAGGTCGCGAGCTTACGAATAATGAAGTAATAGCCACAATTTGTAACATGATCGCTACGGAGGGTCCCGCTGGAACTTACACTAGCATCAATATCAATGACTTAATCACATTCGAACGTTCAATGAAAGCATTCCACTTCGCGCCATTCCTTTCCATGAGCCATAGCACAAGGATATACGGGAGCTTGACAGGTGTTCTAGAGAGCGCATTTGCTCGCCCTCTAATGCCTTTCGACCGAGACACAGCAGTCTTGTCATATCTATTCCTTCGCATTTCAGACTCACTGAGAGAAAAGATGACCTATGCTGACCTACTTAGCGAATATGATGCCTGGCGACAGCAACGTCTCCCAGCAAACCGTGTCTCTTACTTTGGTTTGTCCTACACAAGTGACGAAATGGACAAAATGGACGCAATGCTTTTGGTTGGCGGCCACCTGCTGGCGCCAACAATTAATCGAAGTCATGAGGGATACTCTCGGATGAAAGAGAGTTCAACTGTCACACCTGACGAGCTTGACGTCATAGATGACATACATCGCGGGTACGACCATGACCTCAGGACCCTATATCAGAGGGTTCAGGAAGGAACAGGTACATCTACAGGAAAACCTCGTCAACATAAGAAGTGACGTTTCACAGCTCTTTCAGCAGTCTCTTTTTACTGCTTACTCTTCGGGAGAAGCCTCTTCGGGAGAAGATTTTGATAGGTTGTCTGGCAAGTCACGAAGAGGGGTAACGCCCTGTTCAAGAAGGAAGGAATGAGCCAGAGTACGGTCACCCTTGGAGGACTGGTCATAGAGATCTTTCATTTCGGCGTATACATCTAGGTCTTCGAGTCTACTTTTCCCTGCAATTACAAGAAAACGAATGGTCCACGGATCTTTTGAGTCCACCTCGCGAATCGTTATTGCTCTTGACGCTTCTCCATCGATATAACCAGACAGGGTAGTCTTGAGTTCAGAGGCCAGGTCTGAAGTCCATACACCACGAGGAGAAGTAACAGTAATCCAGATGTAATCAGTTCGAAATTCCGTAGTTAATCCAAGTGAGCTTGGCAGCCTCATAATTCGCATGGTACCGATTAGATATTCTTTCAGATGCTCATGGTCAATAATTTCAGCTAGGATGTTCTCCCGGGTGAGAGATTGCTCTTCTTCTCCAAGTATCCGCTGCATTATCTTCAGGCGTTCATCTTCGGTGATGTCGGCCACGCGGTCATAGTACCCTCTGTCACGCGAGATATTGCTAAACTGATCTTGATATTCATGGTGGAGAGAAACAACCTCGCCAAGAGCCTTTCGATATTGGGAGTTGATTTCGAACTTCTTCTCAAGGATGTTAAACTCCTGAAGCTTCTTCTGAATCTTTTCGACGTTTGAGTCGATATCCTCAGATTGGGTTCTAATCATCAAGAGCTCGTGGTTGAGCTTGCTAGTTTCGTCTTCTGCCCATTTTTTCTTCCCCATCCCAAGGATACCAACCTTGATCCCTGATCGCTCTGTTTCTATTCTTTCTTTTTCGTTTTCTATTTTCTTTATCTGAATTTCAACTGTATCGCGTTGAACCTGAACCTTCTCTGCCTGCTCAGTAAGGACCCTCTTCATGATGCGAATGTTGCTGAGATAAGAATCCACACTCTTCAGCTCCACTACGGGTTGCTGGAGGAATGAAGAAACAAGTGAAAAGAGTACCACCAGCTCCGGATTTTGAATATTCTGGATTGCAGTGATTAATGCTTCTCGTGCATCAGTTTTCTGGCCTACTTGAAGTTCCTTCACCAGATGATCTGCTAGTGCTTTCGTCTCCACGTATTTCTTCAAGACGATTAGGAATCCGTCTACTACTCTAGCTAGTGACATGAGGTCTCCGAGAAGCAGTTTCTGCTTTAGCGTAAGCTTCATTGTCCCAGCAATACTGGACTCGAGATCCTCAAGTACGCTTAGAGTAAAGGCATGATAGGTAGCGACGTTCTTTGATATATTCCGAGTCGTATCAAAAATTTGTTCCGCGAGGCCCTTAATTCTATGTTCTATAGTTCCCTCAGGGGCACCCATACCGATAGCCATTATTGGTGGAGCTATCTCATCAAGCAGGTAACGGATCGGTTCTTCCGCTCCCTTCACTTGCATGTTGTAACCTACCTCTAGAGTTTTGTCTTGATAGACGAACTCCTGTAGTGATCGTTCAAACTCCTTCTCGTCGTAGACTCCGCGTTCTAGCTGCCACTGCTTAAAGATGTCAGACAGCTGGGCTTTTCCCATTTCGATGATCTTGTCAAGTCCGCCTGTACCGCTAATCTTGTCACCGACATATGCTTCGATCTTATCTTTCAGGAGTTCTCTGAGTCGGGCGAGCTTCTCGAGCCGGAGCTTTACTAGAGAGATGTGATCATTTATTGGATATGAGATGCTCATAGTGGTTGCTGCGTGTACCCATTTATCACCAAAGTCTATGTTAGCTCCAATATTATTGAAGAGATCAGATATGTCGAAGCGCATCGAGTTGATCAGGAGATCTGCGATGGCATCATCGATGTAGTTCTTCGCATCCACCATGCTTCCAGTCTTGCCAAAGGCGGGCCCTAAGGGCAACATTAGACATGCAGTCAACGGGTTTTCGTAAACCTTACCGAATGCCGAACTAATTGCTACATTCTTGTTGCGATTCAGAAGAAGTTCAAGCTCATTCAACGTAGCAAAAGCCGAAGCTCCCTTTGCAGGAGGATCGTCTCCCGAGCAAGGCAATATCCCCATACCAACTATAGGGAATCCACTGCCAAGCTTCAATCTCAAATGCCGCAATAGATCTACTGCCATTCCGCTACCACTACCGCCCCCAACCCCGAATATAGCGAATATTACGGGTTGAATTGTAGATGATGACACGGCCTCTTTGAAACTTTCCATATATCCCTCGATAAGTCGAAGATAGTAGTAATTCAGCCCATAGATTCCCTTGGATAGTGATCGCCGCCTACCAACTCCCCCTGATAATGGGGGAATCTCAACCACTGAAGAGAGCCATGGTTTGTAGTCTTTGGGCGGTTTTGCCTCCTCACGAGCGAGAAATTCAGGATATCGTTCAATAAACTCAAACATCGCCTCAGGAGTAGGAAACTTCACCGATCGAGCTATGAGTGTTATCTTATCGGGAGCTATTGCTTTTGCCTTTAGTTTCTCCTTCAGTTGGTCATAGGTTCGCTGGAGACTGTATACATCATGATCAGCTACATCAAGAGCTAAACAAGATACTTTCACTCCACTGCGACGTACAAGATCGAAAATTTGGTCGGATTTCAGGAAGGCCTCAAGAATGTTGCAACCGGCACCGCCAAGACCAAGAAGATGGATGGAATAGTCCTTTGGTTCTAGGGACAATCAATTCACGTCTTCCCAAGTTTGGTCAGATCTTCCTTTATTTGCGTAATTTCCGTCGCCAGAGCCTTATCCATTCTACTGATCTTCACAAGAGACATGTCAAGCTTTCGAGCCTGTGAGTCCACCTGGCGAGCAAGAACACTAGATGCGCTCTTTGTCCTTATCCAGAGAACCGCAAAAACTGCCACTATGATTGCAAGTCCACCTATCCCTGCAAGGAATATAGTCACGTCTGTTGAGCCGACAGGGAAAGCTGCTGCAAGTGGGAGTGCTCCAGTCAAGTCAAGAGCCTGTTGGACATCTCCCCGATCTCGAAAAGATCTTGCAAGTCCTATCATCTCCCAATAAAAGGTAGTGAATTTAGGGTCTGCGGAGGAGCTTTCAACGCTGGCTACTCGTTCTGATATGGCTCTCTCGAATTCTTGCATGGTAGTGTCAGTTACATTCACGATCATCTCATCCAAGATCACGCCCGTTGGGAGCCTTAGCTTAATGAGCGAGATTGATCTTACGAAGTGCCTATCATAATCCTCTGTAATCTCATCAAGTGTGAATTCAGGTGGAACTCGTGCTGTAAGAGTGATGTCTGCTTCTCCCTTAATCTCTTGCAGGCTAAAGCTTTTGTTTCCTGGCGTCCAGGTAGTTGTATCAATTCCACTATATTCGTTATTGAGTCGCCAGATAACATCTTCCATCTCGTCGAATTCAGTCTCAAGAATCAACTTTTGCTCAGGCCGTTCGGCACCTATGACGATCTTGAAGTTCGTTGTGTAAATACCTCCTGCAACGACGGACTTTCCTGTCTGGTCGACTCGATTCTGGTCCTGAACCGCGACGTCAGTGAAGTGTGGAGCATCGGCCGCAGCCTGTCCGCGGATCTCCATAGCTTGAGGGATAACTCCCAGGATGAATAGAATTAGTATCAAACCAACGTACTTCTGCAACACTTAGCTCCCCCGGTTCCATTTTGAGGTCGGTCGTGACCCCGCCATTTTATTCTTGACCATGTCTAAATCGGATCGCAGAACTTGCAAACTCTCAGTTATTGAACATAGCTGTTGGTCGAATTCCCCTAACTTTCGAGTCAGCGATGGACTAAGCTCTCGAACTCCGCGTCCAATCGAAGCAATGGAAGTCATGACATCGTTAAGTTGGTGATTTAATGTTGTCTTTGTAAGACTCAAGTCTTCATCCATCTTTTTGACTTGGTGACGTAGATCCTCAAAACCATTTTGAATGTTTGATTGAATATCCTTGTTAGCTCTAGGAATATTCGATATTGTTTTCTCGAGAATTTGCAAGCGCGTCCTCGAATTGTCTATTAGATCAGCATAAGCTTCCATGGTTCCTAGAGCCTCAGAGAAGCTCTCCCAAAGCGGAACTTCCACGTCTCCTTTCTTCGCCTTTACAGAGACGGACTGGGAGGATTGCATAGATTTTCCAAAAATTTCACGAGCGCCACCATCTCTTAAGTTTTCTTCAACTTGTTGTTCCACTAGCTCGATTCCATCCTCTGTACAGAAAGCAACCTCTGCGGGATACAAACTATTGCAATCTGGACAATACTTCTCGGAAGCGGCCAAAGCACTTCAGTCCTTATTGATATATCGAATAGTTAAACGGTTTGGTGGTCACAGATTGGATACTCTACCCCACCATATTGTTTCTGAGCAGATACTTGCCAACAAAGTCTTTGTCACTTCAAGCTAGAGATTCAATTCTTTCCCAAATAACTACATGCCTAAGCACGAGTCAGGACCCATCATTAAACTCTAGACCAGAGAAACAGTTAATGATAAACTATCCAGAAACAAGTCCAAGATGCAGACTAGGTATTCTCAGAGCATCGTCAGAGGACATCTACCACTATTATTATTGGTAGTTCTCCTAATCCTTCTTGTATCGTACGAATCATTCCAACAGACAGAACCTCCTCCACTATCAAGTCCGCCTCTCGCTCCCAGTGAACTAGAGGCCCCCAGGTTAACTAAAGAAAGCCATACCACCACTATCGTTGGAGAGAATGTAATCACACCACCCAAAACACAGCAAAGTCTACTTGATGCAACAGAGGTCTTCAATCGGGTTGAAAGATCTGTTGTTTCCATCCAGATTCAAGAAGAAGGCCTTCTAGGCGGCTCACGTGGACAAGCTTCAGGGTTCGTCATTGATAAAGAGGGCCATATTGTCACAAACAGTCATGTCGTAGGAGAAACGGATGACATAGAAATAACCTTCTTAGATGGGACGATTGTGAAAGCAACGTTAGTAGGCCGCGACAAGTTCAGTGACCTAGCGGTTCTGAAAGTTGACATGCCAACTGACGAGCTCTTCCCAGTCACTATAGGAGATTCTCTTTCGATCCAAGTTGGTGAGCCAATAGTTGCAATTGGAAATCCTTTCGGATTTGGCGGATCATTGACTGCAGGAATAGTTAGCCAGTTAGATAGACTTCTTCCTTCGAGTAATCGATTTTCAATTCCGGATATCATTCAAGTTGATGCTGCCATAAACCCAGGCAACTCTGGCGGACCCCTACTAAACATGAGGGGAGAAGTTATTGGTGTAAATACCGCTCTTGTGTCAGGAAGCGGGTCCTTTTCAGGAGTGGGTTTTGCCGTGCCAGCTAATACGATGAAGAGAGTTGTTCCCTCACTGATAAATGATGGAGTATATAGGCATCCATGGTTAGGCATTGCAGGAATCGACATTCTCCCGGGCATTGCTGAAGCACTTGCTCTTGAGGGAACTAAAGGTGTCCTCTTAATAGAAGTTTTTAGCGGCGGACCTGCTGATCAGGCTGGGTTACGCGTAGGAACATCCATTGTAACAATTGACGGTCAAAATCTCCCATCAGATGCAGACGTCATAGTCGGTATTGATGGTCATCAGGTAAGAAAGATAGAAGACATTCTAGTTTACCTTCAGCGCAACAAGAGCGTTGGAGATATCACGAATCTGGAGGTACGTCGGGACGGCTCACTTCACGACATTCCGCTAGTCTTAGGTGAGAGACCTCCTCTTTGAACTCCTGTTTAATTTTCATTATTGCACTATTGCGATGCACATGCATCATGGGAACAACTTCATTTCAGCACAATTGTACCAGCCATAAGTGAACCAATCATGAACCGCGAGTTTGGAGTTGAGATTATTGCTACTGGCAATGAAATTGTCTATGGGAGGATAGTCGACACAAACTCCTCTTGGATCGCTCAACGTACAGCTGAGGAGGGCGGACGGGTGACTAGGATCGGTGCTGTCGGAGACAACATCCAAGAGATCAAGGCCATTGTAACTGAGGCCCTATCGCATACTTGCGATATGATTCTCATTTCAGGTGGTCTTGGCCCTACATTTGATGATATAACAACTGAAGGAGTTGCTCAGGCACTCGGCAGAAAGACTGAGTTGAATCAGTCATCGCTCAAAGTTCTCAAGGAAAAGTACGAGGCAATCTCTAGGATCAGGAAGATCTCGATCGAGTTGACTCCTCAGAGACAGAAGATGGCGCGCATCCTACAGGGATCAGAGCCCGTCCCAAACGAGATTGGGTTGGCCGTAGGAATGACTACTACCGTCGACAACAAGACAATTTTTGTACTGCCTGGGGTTCCAGCTGAGATGAAAAACATGTTTGAAAAGTATGTGGTCCCCGAGATAAGATCGAAGTCGGGCCGTCAGACAAGGGTTCAGTCAGTTAGGGTTTCTATGCCTACCTATGGGCAACTTAGCCCCATTGTGGAACAGATAATGAAACAACATCCTGACACATTGATCAAGACATATGCTGCAGACATACATGCTACCCAAGGAATGAAAGTAGATCTGCTAGCCACAGGTAAAACTGATCAGACGTGTCACGAAATCCTAAGAGAAATGATAACGGCATTAGAGAATCAAATATCTTCCATTGGGGGAGCTGTTCGTCACATCAAATGAAGCATTCGATTTACCAGACATGGGAACTTTGATAAGGGTTAACGATGTAGGGAGGGAAAGTTATCATGAAGCTTGAAGGCAAGGTCGCAATTGTGACTGGCTCTAGCAAAGGAATCGGACGAGCTGTCAGTAAGGCTTTTGCCAAGGAAGGTGCCCGCGTGGTCGTAGAGTCTGGATCAGATCTGAAATCAGCTGCAAAGGTAGCAGCAGAGATAGAGGCTGAGGGCGGTACTGCTATGGCAGCTCGTGCAGATGTGGCCAATCGTCATGAAGTAAGAGCCCTTCTAAATGACACGATCGAACGATTTGATAGAGTAGACATACTAGTGAACAATGCAGGCATAGTGTCTCCCAAAGGCATTCTAGAGATGAGCGAGGAACAGTGGGATCGCACCATAGCGGTCCACCTAAAAGGCGCTTTCAACTGTACTCAGGCAGTTGGTGCACATATGGTCTCTCAAAAGTCAGGAAAAATCATCAACATATCTGCTCCTTCAGCAGTTCGAGCATCATTAGGTTATGCGGATTACTCATCAGCAAAAGGAGCAATCATATCGCTAACCAAATCAACAGCGAAAGAACTGGCCATGTACAACATTAATGTGAATTGCATTATCCCAGTAGCAAGAACAGAAATGACGGACAAAATTAGAGCTTTGCTTGGGACCTCCGCTGCAGACCCTGCTAAACGATACCCGCTAGGGTATATAGCACAACCCGAAGATATAGCTCCCGTGTTCACGTTCTTCGCTTCAGATGATAGCAAGTATGTCACTGGACAAGCCTTAGCTGTTGATGGCGGATTAACTATCTGAGATCAGCCACTTAAGGAGACATACCGACTGGAATCATTTTATTATAATTATGGACTTCCATCCAAACGCAGCGGTTCCGTTATTATTCAAAGTTAGTTTGTTGGAATGTTGATTGGATTAACTTAGTAGCTTCTCTGCAACGTCTCCGATGCCTCGGAGGTTCTTCATAGAAATATTAGGAATTTCCAATTGTGTTATAGGCGTTTGTACATTATATATTCTACCACGAACAACGTGTATTGTCTTCATGCCAAGCTTGTTTGCAGGAGCTATATCGTTATCGAGTCGATCTCCAACCATAACCGCATTTTTTGGGTGACAACGAGCTTCCCCTAAGGCATACTTGAAGATGTGTGGATCTGGCTTCCGGAAGCCTACATCTTCAGATAAAGCGATTGCCTTGAAGAAAGAAAGTATCCTCCATTCTTCAATCAACTTCCGGGCACCCGTTTGTTGATTTGCAATTATACCAATGGAGAAGTGAGCTGAACATTCTCGTAGTGCACTCTTAACATCTGAATAGAGATCCCATAGTCCTCCAGGATTTCCTTGTATTGCTAATGAGCTTTGGTCATATTCACGGAGTCCTTCCTCAACTTTGTTGTCGCCAAAGAATTTCCGGAAAACCTCTCTAGCGATCGCGCGATATCCACCGGCCCCGACTTGTCTTGAGACGACGACTTCACGGCGAACTTTCAAATATTGATTCCAACTTACTCCTTTTACCTCTAGTAATTTGTGCACTTTCTGGTCCCATAAAGAGCTGAATCGATCCTCGTTTATCAGCGTAGAACCAACGTCGAAAAAGATCCACGCCATATTTGCCATCTCGCAGGTTTCAACCATATAGCGCTGGCTCGTCCGTGATAATCTCAGTATATTTGGAAAACCCTAGATATGCAAATACACTATGAAGGGTTTTCGAGGCCAAAGCTAGTCCTGACGGTTACTTTTGTCAACTATTTCAGCAATTTCTTCGTCGGTGAGGACTCGTTTCTTGGTTACGGCCAACTTTTTGACTTTTTGTAGTACATCATCAAGATTCTTTTCTTCCAACTTCAAACCCTGCTTCTTGACCTTGTAGAGCAAAGATTCTCGGCCGCTCTTCTTCCCCACAGCAACTCGGATTGGGCCATGGCCGACAGACTGTGGTGTGAACGGAAACATTTCAGTGATCATGCCTAAACTTTCTAGCTTCGTCCACCATCCCCCGACTATTCCCGACTCAGTTGTGAACACATTATCCCCTACAACTGGTTTGTTGGGAGGCATAGTAACTTCGGAGAGTTGTTGCACGAGTTTAGATAACGGATGGAGTGTTTCTGTCCGAACTCCAGTTTCTACACGATAAAGAAGTTTCAGAGCCATGACTGCTTCTTCAAGGCTGGTATTCCCTACCCGTTCACCGATACCGTTTACCGTTGTATGGATTATATCCACCCCTGAAGCTACAGCTGCAGTAGCATTGGCAACACCTAGACCAAAGTCATTATGGCCATGGAATTCAAGGGGCTTGGAGATTCGTTCCTTAACTTTTTCCACAAAATATGAAACAGAATGTGGCGCACATACCCCGAAGGTATCCACTATAGCTAATGTGTCCATGTGACCCTGACTCGATACTGCTTCTATTATCTTCCAGTAGCTTTCTGGAGCTCGTGTAGAGTCAATGGTAAAGAACCCCACAGTGAGTCCGTGATCGCGAGCATACTGGGTCGCTTCGACAGATAGATCTATGGCCTTCTCCACTGTCCATCCATAAGCGTATTCAATCAGATGATGGCTCGATGGTATCTCCATCACTACCCCCTTTACATCGCATTTACGTGCAAGCTCAACATCTTGTTTCATACAACGCGAGAACGCAACTACGTCGGCCTGAAGTCCAAGATGGGCAATCTGTTTGATTGTCTCTTGCTCTTCTGCAGAAACAGCAGGCATTCCCGCTTCTATGCGTGCCACTCCTGCCTCGTCAAGCATTCTGGCAATGCTCAGCTTCTCGTCATGCTGAAATACAATACCGGTCTGCTGTTCCCCGTCTCGTAACGTAGTATCATGGATCGAAACGCGACTCGGCATCTTGAGGCCGCGTTTTGCTTCTTCGTAAAAATTGTACTGACTGACAAAGGAGTCTGGCGATATCCATGGCTCAGCTGACATTTGAAATCATTTCTCGTCTTTGATCAGTTGTTCTTAAGCATTCACAACCACTTTCCTTCTCCCCATAGAACCCACAGTGACATTACCCTCGTCATCAATTACTTCTTATAAGCGCCGAGGATCTACCAGAACATCAAGAGAATGACAGGAAGCGGCAGCATAAACTCCACTGATGACACCTTTGACCAGGACGTCCTACATTCAGACTTGCCCGTGCTTGTAGACTTTTATGCAGACTGGTGTGGACCATGCAAAATGGTTGCACCAACTATCGAGGAGCTCTCCCAGGAATATGACGGTAAAGTGCGGTTCGTCAAGCTTGATGTTGATGGAAGCTCTGCGGCTGCCGGGAATTACGGGACCACGAGCAGCCCTACTTTAGCGATCTTTAGGGAAGGAAAAGTATTTGATAGGATAGTTGGAGTGGCTTCAAAAAGTCATTTTCGAAAGATGATCGACGAGACCCTCTAATCCCAGCTCTAAATGTGGTGTAAGTTAGATGACCACGCTAGAGCTCCGCCACAGACTAGAACAGAGCAAGGACTTCAATGACGTCTTCAGCCTAGTAAAAGCTGCAGTAGAGAAGACCATAAGACTGCACCGTGCCGGCCTGACACTTGTGCTTTCGCCTCTTCCAAATCACATTGGTGCCTACCACGTAATGGGGTCAAATCTAATCGTAATGAACCGCAATATCCTCGCGATGGTACAAGCCACATCATCTTCCAAAGCAGAAGAGAACGCATTTGTTTTTTCGATCCTAACCCACGAATACCTTCATGCTCTGGGGTTCGCAGATGAGGGAACGGTGAGAAATATGGTGAAGAAAATAAGCATAGAGAATCTTGGCGAGGATCATCTAGTCGTACAGATGTCGTCTGGAGACTTCTTGAAGTTATACCCACAACTGAGAACATTGGCTCCCGATAAAGACAGTAATGGATATGAGATCGTCAAGGACTTCGATAGCTCAAGTATGCCATATATAGGCTAGAATAGATCTAGAAGAAACCGTACTACAGTATATCGAATTATCCTGAGATCGCAGAGACTACCAGAACAAAAACAGAAATGGCCATTATTGCAACGCCACCGCGACGTGCAACAGTAATAGCATTGTCTGCCGCAGTAGAGAAACGATCTAGCAGCTCAGATCCCAATACTTTCACTGAGGCTTCAGCATTCCTAATTTGGAAGCTTCCATTAGATAGCCTCTCCGTGGCCCTATGTAGAATTGTCTGAAGATTCTCTGCGAGAACGTCCTTCTTTGTCGCCTCTCCCAGCGGATGATATCCGATCGCGTTGAGAGTTTTTGCTGCATTGAAATGCGTATCTGACGTACAGATCTCAAGAATAGGTGTTGGACTATTAGAGAAGTAGTCAATCATACTCTCGCGAAGCCCTGTCAACGCATTATTAGCATCAACACCTATCAGGGAATACGTTTGTCCATTTATCTCGAATATCAATGCGCCTATTCCTCCTGGTCCCACATCATCTCCGAATATGTTACCGAACTCGAATGAATGAGCGAATCCAACTCGAAATGAGTATTGTTTAGCCTCCTTCAAGCGCCTTAGCAAAACTTCCGCAGATCGCTCCACGTGAACCAGGTCCTCCTCTCCGGGCGGATGTCCCTGGGAATTATGAGAATCCGCGACTAAGACCATGTTAAAGTCAAGCTTTGCACCTAGAGCCTCTATCTTCTTTCGAATAGTTGGCGGAAAGTCTTCCATTCCATGTGGTGACATCGTCAATGTAACCAGTACATCATTACCGAATGCTATTCCCTGAAGGGTAACCCGTCCCAACGAAGTCAACAAGGGAGATGAACAAGTATTTCCTTGCGAAACAACCATGAGGTCATCTAGAGAAGCCAAGAGCCGGTCAACCTGGACACGTGAAGGTAGATTCATCTCATGACCTGCTACCCCATGGAGAACTAAAGCTGTAGAACCTCGTTCACGAAACCAGTTATGAAGCTGATGTGGAAGGTTGCTGCTTCCTATTGGATGGAAAGGACCTGGATGAACTTCCGGAATAACAATCGATGGATGCAATGGGACGTTGTTAAATCCCAAGACCCGAGTCCGCACCTGGACTGGGATACTGAATCTATCCATATACGCTTCGATTGAATCAGGCCGTTCCTCAGCCCAGGCTAAGAGAAATGAGCGTAACAGCTTCAAGCTATTGCTTCCCAGTACTCGATGTCCAGAACGCCCGATCAAGAACAGGTAAAGTAAAACGGCGACAACCAGAATTAGTCCACCACCTATCTCAAGAGTATGATCATATAGATACAGGGAAGATGGAACAAGAATCAAAAGTGGTGCAATCAGTAGCAGAGGATTGAGGAATGCCACGACAAAAGCAGAGCTGAGTTGCTCAAAAAAGACAGATCCGAGAATTAGCACACGAATTGCCACTGCTGCAAGCATTCCGAGAAGGAAGAAACCAGTTATTTTCTCTGGAGATCCTACCAACTGAGAGACTAAAAACCCTACTCCGGCAACCAAGGACCAGCCTAATAGAGGAATCATGGAAATCCCAACTATTCGTCGGAAGGTAGCTATAGGATTCCTTCCCATTAGTAATCGTTCTAACGTAATTCCCCCATAGATCGTCAAGATAGAAGAAACAGCAATCAGTAAGAGCCAGGTTGAAGCTACATGACTCCGAGCCAACAAATATATTGTGAAGATTGGAATTGTCGATGCTACTAGAGTCATAAGAAGAGCTGTGGCAGTTCCGGGAAGGGTGAAAAGAAGCCCGAATCTTCGCTGAAGGTTCCCAACAGAATCCATTTGATATCGAAAAAAAAGTACTTGGATTAGGCCGACAAGAAGGCTCGCAATAGAATCGAGATGACCATCAATGCTCCAGCCATCGCAACGACTAGTTCTGGCCGGACCTTTATGCCCCGCGTTTCATCTTCGAAAAATCTCAGGAGACCTGCACTCGAAGCCGGCATTGGGGCATCCCGCTTCTTCTTGCTCATATACAGACCATTCCCAATAATCACACCCCAGAATATCGCTAAATACTTTACTACAAAAATAAGTTCATTCTGCTAACGCTTCAGGATTTGTAAATAGATTAGCAAGATTCAACTGAACGACAAGCTAAAACTGATACAAAACCGCTCTTTAATAGTAATCCAGCTAATCTGAAGTGACTTCATTTTCACGGCGTAGTAGATTTAACTAGAGAACAATATGAGAGTACAGATGAAAATCAGAATCGGGCACAGTCCTGATCCAGATGACGCCTTCATGTTTTATGCATTGAACCGGAAAGAACTCACCATGCCAGGTTTTTCATTTGAGCATGTAATAGAAGATATCCAGACACTAAATGAACGCGCCATAAACACTGAACTTGAAATTACTGCGATCTCCGCTCATGCCTTTGCATACGTCGCCTCCAAGTACTACTTGATGAGATCAGGCGCCAGCATGGGCTTCAATTACGGGCCTGTTGTCGTATCTAGGAAGAAGATTTCCAAAGATGAGCTGTGTTCGAAGGAAATAGCAATCCCTGGCAAGTTGACCACGGCTGGACTTTTGTTAAAGCTAGCCATAGGTGAATATTCGGCCCGAGTGATTCCTTTTGATAAGATCATGGCAGCAGTCCAGGCAGGAGAAGTTCAAGCAGGCCTTGTGATTCATGAGGGCCAGATCACTCATCCTTCGTTTGGACTTAGGAAGGTCATTGACTTAGGTGAGTGGTGGCATGATGAAACTGGTGGACTACCCGTCCCATTAGGACTGGATGTTGTTAGAAAGGACCTTGGGAAGTCATTAGCTACAAAACTGAGCAAGCTCCTCAAGAATTCGATCGAGACTGGATTCAACAACAAAGAAGATGCTGTAACTTACGCTATGCAATACTCAAGAGGGACAGACAGAGTGACAACTGAGAAGTTCATACGAATGTATGTAAACCGTTTGACTGACGATTTGCGAACCGAAGGCGTTCAGGCTCTTGAGAAGCTTTACGAGATGAGCTTCGTCAAAGGCCTCCTTCCTCGAGTGCATCTCGAGTTTGTCTAGTTCACAAGAACGACTTACAAATTCCTGACTTTAGTAGAAGATCCAGGAGAGAGCTCCTCGAGGAGGCGTTGAAGTCCTCTTCGTGCGTTCTCGTTATAGTCAAGGCTTAGCTGTTGAAAGTACTCTTTGAGTGAAGTAATGGAAAGGCCAAGTCGTATAGCCTCAGACTCTGCCACTATGTCTTCATTGAGGCTCCGATCGGCTACCGCTTTTGTTAGAACACTAACAGATTCCTTGACAATCTCTGGTCTTTCCTTCAACGCCTTTGTGGTTGTAGACGAGATCGCGAATACCGCAGGCAAATTCACATGTTTAGTCCACGACTCTCCCACATCAAAGACCACTTCTAGTTCTTTATCAAAACGAGCACGAAGGCCAACATCGCCAATAACTAGTGCTAAGTCGCATCGCGTAAGCATTGCAGCAGCGGTTTTTTCATCCATGATTTCAAAGCTGGCTTTGATTCCTTCCCAACTAAGGATTCTGCGAAGCATGAACTGCGTTGTATCTGTCAATGAAGTTACCCCAACTCTTGGGTTAGGCGGAATTTCTGCGTTCTTGAGTCTAACTACAACTGTACTCCCTGAAGCTCCCATGCTGTGTAGACACATAGCTGGAACTATTCGAAGTCGATCACAGTAAGGTAGCAGGTTTACCGTAGCAATGGGAGCAACATCTAATTGATCATCCAACAGCTTCTGAAGAAGCATTCGTGGTGTGGCTGACACTACTTCCAGGTTAGGCGCTTTATCGCGTTCAAGTCTGAAAAAAGTAGAGCTATTGTGTAAGAAATCTATTCTGCCAAGGCGAATCAACCTCTAGTTCACATGTAACGGATAGGATTGTAAAAGGTATCTCGCTGAATTGGTACGCGTCCAGCTTCGCGAATCAAGTGTGTGAGTTCCTCGATACTGATCGTTTCGTCCCTTCCAGTCTCTTTGTAGATCTTCTCGCTGAAAGAGGTGCCTATCAGGTCATTCCCACCAGAGTTCAAAGCTACCTGTGCAACGCGTTTCCCCATAGAGACCCAGTAAACAGCTATATTTTTCAACAGATCGCCGAAGAGAAGTCTTGAAACAGCTATAACCTTGATATCATCCTGGGCCGAACTGGGATCGCCGACGTCTCCTGATCGAAGAAGCTCAGTATTCGGTAGACTGAATTTCAGTGGTATGAAACTAAGAAAGCCGTGAGTCTTGGCCTGCAATTCTCGAATCTTTATGATATGGTCGATCCGGTGCTTTGCTTTCTCCAAATGCCCATAGAGCATGGTACTATTACTTGTGATCCCGTTATTGTGAGCGTCTTCAGCGGTCCGGAGCCATTCTTCGCCAGTTAGTTTCCCTCTAGCAATAAGAGGCCTCACATCAGGATGTAAGATCTCTGCTCCGCCACCTGTCATCGTTTTTAGCCCAGCTTCTCTGAATCGCTGAGCTATCTCGCCAACACTGCTCCGATTAATCTTAGCAAGGAAAAAGAGTTCGGCCATTGTTAGAGCTTTCACAGTAACTTTAGGGTATTCGCGACAGATACTACTGAAGAGATCTTCGTAATAGTCAATTGGGAGGTACGGATTGAGGCCGCCAACAATGTGTATCTCAGTAGCCCCAAGCGAGACCCCGTCAGCCACCTGCTTCAGGCATTCCTCCACAGTGTAAGTGTATTCTCCCTCATCACCTTTCCTTCGGTAGAAAGCACAGATTTGGCAGCTAGCAGCACATACATTAGAATAATTCATGTTGTAACCGACTACGAAACTCGCAGTGTCTCCAACCAACTTCTTCCTTATACCGTTGGCAATATGCGCCATCCCATGAAAATCATCACTCTCCATCAAAGTCACACCGTCCGAATAATCGAGTGTCTCACCATCCTGGGCTTTCTGGAGGATATCCGAGACCTCCGAGCTTTTTGAGAGACCGATCATCCTTGACAAGTCGCTAGAAATGTAAATAGACCTGCGTATTTTTCCTTTACCACTAGTCAGTTGTAAAACATTCTATGAACGTTCTCCAAAAAAGCCTGATTGAATCCGAACTTCCCGCGTGGCTTCACAAGACAAAATCATCCAAGGATCTTACTGTAGACGATGTCAAAATGCTCATGGAGACGGATGATCTCCAACTACTTGGAGCAGTGGCAAATGATATCAGACGCGCGGAAGTAGGCGAAGTAGTCACATTCATCCCAAACCTGATCCTCAACTACACTAACATCTGTATTGTAAGATGCCACTTCTGCGCATTTTATCGGGATGTTGGAAATATGGAAGGATATGCGTCAGACGCTAACCAAGCAGCTGAACGGACAGCCGAGGCTGAACGCGTTATGGGAACGCGCCAGGTTTTGATCCAGGGAGGTGTCAATCCCGATTTTCCTCTGGAATATTATGAGAATCTTTTTAGAACGATAAAATCAAAGACGACAAAAATAGCAATCCATGGCCTGAGCACTTGTGAAATAGAATTCATTTCAAGGAAGGAAAGATCGTCAATTACTGAAGTCCTATCACGTCTGAGGGAAGCTGGATTAGACTCACTCCCTGGAGCTGGTGCAGAGATTTTGGTAGACTCTGTACGTAAGAAACTTGGTCGAAATCTTTCTTCCAGCGATGGATGGATGAATGTTCACGAAGCCGCACACAAGATAGGTATTCGTAGTTCAGCTACTATGATGTATGGGCACCTTGAGACTCCAGCTGAGGCTGCTGAACATTTCATAAAGATCCGAGACCTCCAGAAGCGAACGAAGGGCTTCATGGCATTCATTCCATGGCACTTCGAACCAGGTAATACGAAGTTGCAGAAGGACGCAAGCGTCACTTATGCTGCAGGCGGATTAGCACTTCTGAGACATATTGCTGTTGCCCGAATCGTCTACTCTGGGCTGATAAGAAACATACAGTCGTCATGGCTTACTGCTGGCATCGGGATGGCCCAGCTAGCCCTTCAGTATGGTGCAAATGATTGGGGCGGCACCATTAACGATGAAGAAGTCATCCCTGCTACAGGAAAACTAGTAGGCGGACTTGGTAGTCGTGACATAATTATAGCAGTAAAACAAATTGGTAGAGCTCCTGCAATGCGTGATAATTTCTACAACATAATTGAGCGGCATTAGCAGTAATAGCGGGCAGCGATCACATGAATCTTAGAGTTTGGAGTAGAGCAGTTAGACTCCGTTTCATTACGGCATCCATCATAGCTGTCACTGCCGGATTAACTTCAGCGTACGGTACATTACATGTCTTCGACCCTTTTCTAGCCGCACTCACGTATCTTGGGGTAATCTCGCTTCACGCCAGCATAGACTTGTTGAATGACTATTTTGACTTCCAAAGTGGAATAGACAAGTTAACAACAAGAACACCATTCAGTGGAGGAACCGGCGTACTCCCAGAGGGCCTTCTCAAACCAAAAAGTGTCTACAGAGCTGGGTTAAGTCTCCTTTTACTAGGCGCCGTTATAGGATTGTACCTTTCACTTGTCAGAGGGCCGGTCCTAATATTATTCTTAGTTTTTGCAGTAGTAGCTACATACTTCTATTCTAAGAAGATCGTCAATATCGGCCTAGGAGAACTTACACTTGTCTTTAAAGGCGGTCTGATTGTCTTAGGCACATTCTACGTTCAGGTAGCTGCACTACGTGTTGAACCGCTTGTTCTTGGTCTAGTCCTTGGAATATTATCTGCGAGCGTTTTATTCATGAATGAGTTTCCAGACTACAATGCGGACAAGTTAAGTGGCAGGAGGAACTTGGTAGTTAGAATAGGCCTGTCGCGCGCATCTAAGATGTATCCCTTCTTCCCAATCTTAGCATATATTGTAATAACGTCTTTATCCTTTGTCAGACTATTCCCCATTACCGCTCTTCTAGCATATTTCGCAGTTCCTTATTTTGTGAAAGTAAGCATCATGATCTCGAAGACTGTCCCCTATCATCGAGTTGATGAACTCATTCCAGCTTTGGCCAATTCAGCCAAAGCTGCAAGAATTGCTGGACTATTTCTAGTCTTTTCATATATCCCTCCCCTTTTCATATCATTCCCACATATCTGAATAAATGAAGTCTCTTAAACCAGTTGAGAGAGAGTTTACCTGATGGCGAAGCCCATTATCGGTAATAGTCACAAGCCGGGCAGCATGAACGAAGACGCAGTTGTCAGAGAAATTGAGGAGAGAATCAAAATGTTACGACGTTTGAGGGGAAGTGAAGAAGCTCAGATGTCTGAGTTTGAAGTCGCAAGGCGAATTCTGAAGCGATTGGGTTGGGATCCGGGCGTCCTGACTTCCCAATCTCAATTCGAGCTTACTAGTGCGGCCCTAGGTCATCAGGAGCTGTTACTACCTAATCACCGCCTCGTTTTCGAAGAAAAATCAGGTAGACTAGTTAAGATGCAGTACCTCTCACCCGAACAAGGAAACAGGTCACATACAAGCAAAGCTATCAAGACAGTATTGGCATCATCGTCAAAGCTGGCATTAGGCGTGGATTGGCGTAAAGCTGAGGAGAATTTCTTCGACCCCGAGGTTCTGCAGCGACATCTTATCCCTGCAGATACTAACGCCAAACGAGCTTTCATTCTTGGTGCCCTCTCTGTTACTGCGAAGATTGTGCGCGATATTCACCTACACGGGATAAGCTCTGACGAAGTATCTCAGAAGTTGATTGAACAATTCAAAGCGTGTGGAGGCTCCACAGAGCGCATCGGCTCTGTCCCATAGTGTTTCGTTATTAGCACCTTAACTAAAACCGTATTCCTGCCACCGCCGGTTGACAAGTTCTACGGTTGAGGGGTCTGGAACCGCGAGCTGAGCCTCCCCCATCCAATGCCAACCCTCCTCTTTCATTTTCACTGTGGCATCAATCCCCAATTTGGAGCCCAAATTAGGTGAGGGTGCAGTAGGATCTAAAGTATCGGTTGGCGTATGGTCAACTATGAACACATCGCGCTGTGGATCAACCCTTGTTGTGACTGCCCAAATAACGTCATTTACATCGTGAATATTGACTTCATGATCGACGACAACAATCATTTTTGTAAGCATGAGTTGTCCTAAACCCCAGAGAGCCATCATCACCTTCCTGGCCTGCCCTGGGTAAGTCTTCTTTATCGAAACTATTGCAAGACCTTGGAACCAACCGGCGGAAGGCATGGAAAAGTCCACAATCTCAGGATGAAACACCTGCATTAACGGGAGGAAAATACGTTCGACTGCCTTACCTATGTATGCGTCTTCAAGGATCGGTTTTCCCACAACCGTACAAAGATAGAGTGGTCTTTCACGTCTTAGGATACCAGTTAGATGAAAGACCGGAAACGACTCCGGGGGAGTATAGTATCCCGTATGGTCACCAAACGGTCCCTCAATATGACGTTCTTCTGGTTCCACGTAACCCTCCAATACAATCTCTGCATTAGCTGGGACCTCAAGATCTATAGTCCTGCACTTAACTAGAGGTATTCCCTTTCCCTTAATTATACCAGCAAATAGATATTTGTCAAGTCCCTCAGGAACTGGAGCAACTGCTGAGAAAATGGTCGCAGGATCAGCGCCGATAACTACCGCAACCTCAAGGCGTTTTTGTGTTTCACTTTGTGTCTTGTAGTGATGTGCCCCACGGTGATGGATCTGCCAGTGCATCCCCACCGTTGTCTCGTCAATTATTTGCAATCGGTAAAGCCCCAGGTTTCTTCTGCCTGAATCTGGATGACGTGTAATAGTAATTCCCATCGTTATGAATCGTCCAGCATCTTTCGGCCAAGATTTTGTGACTGGAAATGCAGACAGGGTGGGTGAGCTCGTTTCAACTATTTCTTCGACGCTTCCTTTCTTCACTACATATGGAGCATAGGACGAGATAGCTTGGAGTCTTGGAATTGCACGCAGCTTTTGGACCATTCCACTGGGAGGCTCCATTGTCATCATTTTGACATTCCTTCGGCCCAATTCCTCGAATTTCTCAGTTCCAAGGGCAATTTGCATTCTTCTAAGCGAGCCGAAGGCGTTCCCAAGGATAGGCATATCGTAACCCTCAATGTTTTCAAAGAGAAGTGCCGGGCCACCAGAATACATCGTTCTCCTTAGTATCTCCGCAACCTCTAGATCTATGTCAACGGAAGCCTTGATCCGTTTTACTTCGCCAGCTCCGTCAAGAGCTCTTAAGTAATCCCCGAGGCTTTCAAAAGACACTTCCTTTCTCTCCCTGTTAGTAGTCATGTAAATTAAAGGCCTTTACGGTGTACTCTGGTTACGTCGAGTTTGATTAGCAATAATATCAGCTGGTCTAGACGTTTTTTCTAAGGTTTAGCTTTGGTTCGCCTGGACGCTCTACGGACTGAGCTTCGTCTACTCAATCTTGGCAATGTGATATCAGTTTGCTTCTGGTAAACGCCTCCCTTCTCAGCATAGCTCACTTTACAGACGTCCTGAGCATTCAAGAAGACAACTTGTGATATTCCTTCATCTGCATACACCCGAGCCGGAACATGATTGGTGTTAGAAATTTCAATAGTAACAAATCCTTCCCAATCTGGCTCTAGAGGGGTCACATTGGTAATGATACCACAACGGGCGTATGACGATCGTCCCAAACAGATCGCCAAGACGTTCCTGGGAATCCGGAAGTATTCTTTTGACTTGCCCAATACAAAACCACTTGGAGGAATAGTCACGTGTACTCCACGGTATTTCTGGAAATCTCTGGCATTAACATGCTTCGGGTCGACAACAACCCCAGATCGATAATTCATCTTTGGAATAAGGAAATTACGGTCGAGAGTCATGTCATAGCCATAGCTAGAAAGTCTTTCCTGATTGAAGGGATCTATCATTCCGCTTTTCGCGGAATATTTCTCTATCATCCAGTCTGGTAGTGGCACTTAACTCACTCCGCGTGCCGTGGAGAGATAGAAGATATAACGTTTCATAGAAAAAGTCAGAAATAGAGTCATAATGTATCAACAAGTCGATGCAAAATAGACCTACACCAGATTATTTGTTCTCCTCCGCGATAGGATTTAAATAACGATCTACTGGTGATGAGGTCACGACAAGAATACCAATCAAATCCAAAAAATTGACCCAGAGAGGACCTTATTCTTACATTTTGGCAGCTCAACCAGACAGGATCCTGTATCTAGCTGGCCTCTTAGCTGTTGACGAAACAGGAAATATTGTGGGAAAGGGAGACATGAAAGCGCAGATAAGGCAGATAGTACTCAATATTGAGGGGCTGCTAAAAGAAGCAGGTGCGACCCTCGAAGATGTTGTGAGGATAAACATCTACACCACAAACCTGGAGGAATTTCTGCGTCTGGGAACATGGAGAAGCGAAAACTTCCCTCAGTTGTGGAACTACAACCAAGAAGCAGCGACCTCGACAGCTATTGGGATCTCTGCCCTAGCAACTCCGGAATATCTTCTAGAGATCGAAGCAACAGCAGCTGTTAACAACACTACAGGTTAGACTTATCCACATATATTGAGGTCTTGCAGGGTAAGAAAACCCCCTGAAGTCAAGAGAAAAATCTTTTTGAGATTCTGGTGGTATAGGATTCAGGTTGACGCTCACCGAAGATAGAGTCAGGAAGATCTTCCGTTTATTGGACAAGGATTCAGAGGTTCGAGACCAACAGCTACCAGATCTATTAGTTCTCAGAAATAGTACTGCGCCTCACGTAGACCAATCCTTCTTCTATGTCACGGGCTTGGACAGTGGGACCTTTGAAGGATGCATGCTAATCGCGTCCCCCAACGGCCCAACTACGCTTTACACTTCAATGCTCGAAGAATTAACCGCTCGCAGATCGAAGAACTCTGGTTACGATCTCCAAACGTTTAGGGATCGTAAACATCTCAGTGAACTAGTCAGGAACGAGTTAGGGAATTGTGACGGAAAGATCATAGGGATTAACTCTAGCGAGCTTACTCACCAAGCCTTTCTTGAGATCAAGAATGCGTTGCCAAATTCTCAACTGGTGGATGTGGGCTATGCAATCCTAAAAGCTAGAATGATCAAGGACCAAACTGAGATCCTCTCTCTGCGTGAAGCTGCTAATCAGGCTAGTCTTGCTTACCCGCGTGTTGTCGAAATCCTGAAAGAAGGCATCACAGAATCTGAAGTTGCAGCTGAGTTGATCTACAGTATGCAGAAGGAAGGGGCAGGCGGTCCCTCATTTGATCCAATAGTCGCTTTTGGGTCAAATTCAGCTGAACCACACTATAGTCCAGGCGAAGAAAAACTCAGAAGAAATCACATCATTTTAATGGACTACGGAGCCCGATACAAGAGGTATTGTTCCGATATCTCTCGCACATTATTTTTTGGATCTCCTGAGAAGAAGTTCAAAAATATCTACAAGACTGTCCATGAAGCAAGTGAGATTGGGATTGAAATGCTCGTACCAGGGACGTCGACAGGAGCGGTTCACGAAGCTGTTGCAGCACATATCGACAAGACAGAGTTCAAGGGACGATTCATCCATTCCACGGGCCACACTATTGGCCTAAGTGTTCACGACGGAGGGGTTCTGCATCCAGCTCAAAACATAACTCTGGAGGAAGGGATGGTTTTCACAATCGAACCAGGCATCTATATCCCGGGTTACGGAGGGGTTCGAATTGAAGACGATGTTTTGGTGAAACAATCTGGTCCAGAGCTCATCACAACGGCTACTCGAGAACTGCTCACGATTTAGAAGGCACCCCAACATTACAAACGAACTATGAACTAGATTATGCCCGGAACAAGGCGGACGACCCTGATTGTCACTAGATGTCACGACAAACACTGACTATATCAGGAGCTCGTCTGAAAATAAAGATAGATTCAGGTTTTGCGTTTTAGTCTGCTCAGCTCGGCTAAGAGCGCAGAAAGCTGAATTTCTGGTGTAGCACTACTTGTCAGTCGCGAGTCATACTTAGCAAAGATTTCAGCTATCTCGGTACTTTCGTCAGTGCGGAATTGACCAGTTGCCTCGTATGCAAATCTAATGAAATCTTTCTCCATTATTCCATAAACCCGCAGGCATTCAATCATCTTGCTTCGAGCATCTGTGAAATTTCCCGATAGAGCGTCTTTGATCACTTGTCCGACAAATGCTTTCGCCGAAATGCCGGCTATCTTCTCGACATTTGGTACAGAAACTTCGCCCATAGAGGCACATGCTTGAAGCGTGTTGACTGCATGACGTACATCACCACCAGTTACATCATGAATAAGATTTAGGCCTTCTTGTGTGAATCTTACTTTCTCATTCTTGCAGATCTTCTCAAGGAAATCAGCTATATCCTTTCCTGCCAAGCGAGTAAACCTAAAGAGTGTACAGCGACTCTGAATTGGTTCGATTATATCGGAGCTGTAATTGCAAGTCAAGATAAATCGAGTATAGGAAGAATGGTCTTCCATTATCCGCCTTAGGGCAGTTTGGGCATCGCGTGTCATTTCGTCGGCCTCATCAAGAATCACCAACCGGAATGGGACTCCGGCTCGCCGATCAAAGTATCGCGCGAAAGTCTTAATCTTCTCTCTAACTACCTCTAGTTTCCTTTCATCTGAAGCATTAAGGATCAGTGCATAATCGTCCACATAAGGACCCAAGATTGTTTTAGAAACAATAAGAGCCATTGTAGTCTTGCCAGATCCAGGAGGCCCACTAAAGAGAAGGTGTGGAATAGCAGCCGGCGCCTTCAGGAGATTCCGAAGCCCGTCAACAATAGTACTCTGATCAATAAGGTCTTCCAGCCTTCTTGGCCTATACTTCTCACTCCACATAATGTCTTCAGTGGCCAATAACTATCATCAGAAATGGGCCCTGAATAACTATTTGGGCGTTAGACTGCATTTTGTATGTTGTTGGACCAACCTGCTCACATGGAGACTCCAATATCTTCCATTGAACAGTGTACAAAGCGTTAAAGATGATTTCTCTGAACTAACATTTAGTAATTTGACTGAAACTCTAAACGTGTACGTCGGTATAGGAGAAGGGCAAGAAATCCTTTAAGATGTCGCCAGTCAATTAGGAAAAAGTTGCAGTCCCATTCAGGTAATCTCCAGAGTCAATATGAACGCATTACTGAGAGATACCGACCTGAGCCTCCTACGTCGCTAGAGCTAAAGTACATGAAAGATTTTGAGGATCCCGCGGAGCTCAGTATCTTCTATCACAAGCTCGAGCTGATCGCAGTAGAAGGTAGAGAAATCTTCACAAAAATGGGCGCAGCACCATTAATTGCGAGTGGAGATCTAGTGGCTGGAATAATGACGTCTAATGGAGACATGGCAGTCTGCTCAACAGGTACATATCTTCATGCGGCTTCTACACAATTCGCCCTAAAATACATCCTTGACCATTTTGTCAACGACCCAACAGTAGGGATAGCCGACGGAGACATCTGGTTCGTGAACGAAGCGCTTTACGGCGTAACTCATAATGTAGACATGTACTTGTATCTGCCCGTATTCTTCAAAGGAAAGCTAATCGCATGGACTTTCGCAGGAGCACATGAACCAGACGCTGGTGGCATCGGAGTAGGAATGTCCCCTCACGCGCGCACAAGGTATGACGAAGGCCTCAAGATTCCCCCGATAAAGATCGGCGAGAACTTCGAACTAAAGAGAGATCTCATGGCAATGATTGAGAACCAAGTTCGCGACCCGCGAACAGTCACGTTGGATACTAAGGCAAAAGTTGCGGCCTGTATGCGCATCAGAAGTCGTTTACTCGAGATTGCTGACCGCAGAGGAGAAGGCCATGTAATTGGAGGTCTAAGGCGAGTTTTAACCCTAATAGCAGAAGCTGCCAAGAAACGCGTAGCTTCCTTCAACGATGGAATCTATCGCCATACCATGTTTCTTGACAATACTGGGTCCCGGATGGGATTAATCAGGCTCTCTGTGGCAATCAAGAAAAAGGGCGAAAAGATCACTGTTGACTGCAGTGGAACCTCTCCACAAACTGAAGGGGCGTATAACTGCCTAAAGCACCAGGTAGTCGTTGCGTCCTCTGTCAAGCTCTTCAATTATCTATTCGGAGATTTCCCCGGGTCAGGGGCAGTCTTTGACCCCTTCGAATATGTTGTACCACGAGGCACAGTTCTAAACTCTGACCCGGAAAACGCTGTAGCATTGGGCATTATTACTGTTGGCAGGTGGATGAGTGCATTTTGGACCTCTTTTGCGAAAATGATGTATGATAGCGATTACCAGGACCTCGTAACTGCCAGTCTAGGACATAGAAACACAAAACACACGCCGATAAGTGGCATCAACCAGTATGGTTTACAGCAAGTGTGGGAACTTGTGGAAACAGTAAACGCGAATGGTCAAGGAGGAAGAGCGAACAGCGATGGTGAAAATGCCTGTGTCTATCATTTCTCTCCATCTGCTGACACTCTAGATGTAGAACTTCAAGAGACCCAGTTGCCTATCCTCTACCTATTCAGAAATCTAATGCCGGATAACCATGGATTTGGCAAACATCGGGGCGGCACAGGGGTACAATTCGGAGTTATGTTACATAACGTCCCATCTTTCACAGCCATCGCTCGCGGTCAGGGTTCGAAGTTCCCCATTGATACAGGACTTTTTGGTGGGTACGCAGGTGGAACTGGGCCTGCCATATCTGTAAGGAACACTAATTTGAAGAAATTACTCAAGGACTCCGACATGGACATTCCTCGAGGAATTGCAGAACTCTTAGAGAAGCGACATATCAAAGGCGACTATTCCATCACCGAGCCCAATATGTATTGGACTATGCGCGAAGGAGATCTGATTGCAAACTACTCATCTTCGGGGGCAGGATTTGGTGATCCTCTCGAGCGTGATCCTGAGGATGTCCTGCGAGATCTACGTCAAGGAATTATTTCCTTCAAGGTTTCACAAGAAGTATACAAGGTAGTCTTTTCAAACCGACATTCGCTTCAACTTGATTTGAAGAAGACAGCAAAAGCTCGCAAAAAAGCCCGCCAAGCGCGGCTTGAGACGGCGCTACCATACCACGAGTTCATTATGGAATGGTCAAAGAAACGGCCACCTGCAGAAGCCATGGCAACTCTTGGTCCTTGGCCTAAGAAGGCCTAGAACAATTCAATACTTACGATATCACATTCCATCTCCTGCCTCTAAACCAAAGATAACACATAGCGAAATGAATAGAACATCACCAAATTACAACGGAGGATTAAATTAGCAAGTATGGGACACCGTGACTATGATTACTACTGGAGGTAAAACCACATATGGAGAGGCTCTAGGAATAATAACTCTCGATACGCGGTTTCCTAGAATTCCCGGTGATGTTGGGAATGCTTCTACATACCCTTTCCCTGTACGTTATGTGAAAGTGTCGGGTGCCACTGTGAGAAGGGTGATAAAAGAACGGGGTCGAGGTCTGTTGCCTGCCTTTATCAGAGCTGCACGTCAACTAGAATCTGATGGCGTAAGAGCTATCACAACTACAGCTGGTTTTCTAGCGCTCTACCAAAAGGAGATGGCAGACGCAGTGACCGTTCCGTTCTTTTCTTCGAGTCTAATCCAGGTCCCTTTAGTCCATCAAATGCTTGGACCAGATACCAAGATAGGAATTATCACAGCAGATTCTAGTTCCCTCAACAAGACTCATCTCAGCGCTGTGGGCATTGGACGCGAAATTCCTCTTGCCATAGCAGGTCTCCAAAATGGACCCGAATTTTCACAATGGTTACTTAACAATGGCGAGAAACTGGATGTAGACAAGGTTGAATCCGAAGTCCTAAGAATCTGCAAAAGACTTGTGAAAACAGAACCTTCCATAGGAGCTCTTGTCTTTGAATGTACAAATCTTCCTCCATTCGCTGCCGCTATTCAGGAAGCCACTCATCTTCCAGTTTTTGACATTGTAACCCTAGCCTATATGGTTCACGACACGGTAGTCAGACGGAGATATCTCGGTTTCATGTGAATGAGAACATATGTACAACCTTGCAGGTAAGACAATCCCCTCTACTTTAGAAGAGCTTCTTCAGCATTTCAAGACTGCACTTCTAGTAATAGATCTACAGAACGATTTTTGCTCAGAAGGTGGTATTTCACGGAAGTCTGGACATGAACTAATTCAAGGAGCAACCGTCATCAACCAAACCAAGGCTCTAATAAACAAAGCCCGCGAAGAAGGACTTCTCATAATCTATACGTTGAACACAAACCTCCAAACTCATCTCAGCGATTCTTCTGCCTGGATGCGCCATCGAATACGGGGACGAAATGGCAGAGCTGACATTGAATACACGATAGAGGGGACGTGGGGACATAGGTTAGTAGAGGGAATAGAACCGCGGGACGGAGAAGTTGTAGTAAGAAAACATCGTGCCAGTGCCTTCGTGGGGACGAACCTAGATCTAATCTTGAGGAGTAATGATATTCGTGCCTTGTTAGTTACAGGGATCTTGACTGAATCTTGTGTTGATTCTACAGCTAGGGATGCAGAGTTCTATGACTACTTTGCAATAATTCTTAGAGACTGCATTGACTCATACAGGAGAGATCTCCACGAGGCCTGTCTTAAGATCATGGAGGCCAGATTTGAGGTCTCTGACTCAAAGTCGATAATGGAACTCTGGCGAAGTAGTCCGGCTGTTGAGAATCAAAGGGAGAAACGAAAGACCAGTTGAGGATCATAGATCTGAGCATCCCAATTCATCAAGAGATGCTACAGATCGGGAAGAAACTCTATCCAGGAGGACCTGCACCCTTTGTTATGGAGCCTGTCATGACGCATGAAAAGGACGGTTTTCTCTCTACTAAGGTCACAATGTACACGCATGTTGGTACTCACATCGATGCGCCAATCCATTTTGTAAACGAAGGCAGAACTATTGACCAGCTGTCCTTGGAGATGTTGGTCGGACGTGCCGTGACTCTTGACCTAAGAGACAAAGGCGAGAACGAACCACTAGATCGAGAAGACCTTCAAGCTGCAGAGGCCGCTCTACCGCCAGGAATAGCTATAGAAGCAGGTCGGCCAGTTCTCCTATGCACAGGATGGCTGGACAAAACTTGGGGAAGCTTCGACTTTTGGGAGAAGAGTCCGTACTTAACAGAACGTGGGGCACAGTGGCTAGTCAGTAAGAACGTTTCTGCTGCTGGATACGACTTCTTCCAGGAAGCCGAATGGTATGCTCATTCTAAAGAAACTATTCCTCCAAGTGCCTTTAAGATCCACCGGCTTCTCCTTTCAGCAGGTGTCCTTAACATCGAATATCTCACCAATCTAAGAGAAATTGTAGGAATGTCTGTCTTCCTTGTTGCATCCCCGATCAAGATTCTTAGAGGTGATGGAGCTCCAGCACGCGTTATTGCAATCGTCGACTTTTAGGCCTTCTGGCGACTATCAGATGGCCAGTCATCACGCCATGCCGCGATCTCCATTGATGAAAGGGTGACATCCATTAGGTCAGGTCCACAGGGGACAAGAATAAGCTCGTCCACTCCTGTCTTCACAAAATCCAGCATACGTCTTCGACATTCCTTTGGGTTGCCAGCTATAGCGAACGTTTCTATGGTCTCCTTTGAGACAACCTCGCGGGCTTCCTGTGTCCCACCCCGTACCCAAGCCTCACGGACAGCTAGAACCTCGTCATTGCTTACACCGCTAAGTTCCACGATGGGCTTGAAGAAAGGTTGTGCAATGAAGGTTGCAACGAGATTTCTCGCATAGTTCCGAGCCCGTTCTTCATCCTGATCCATAGAAAGGAGGACATAGGAGGACACTGGCACCTCACTTGGATCCCTATCAACGCGCCTTGCTCCAACGGCCACTCGACTGCGCGCCTCTTCGATATACCGTGTAACCGCTCCAGCTGAAAGGAGGACTCCATCAGCCATACTCCCCGAAAGCTCCAACATTTTTGGTCCCATAGCGCCAATATAGATTGGAATTGTTTGCTCCCCATGACTGAATCCGAGTTTGATCCCCTTGACGTTCATAGTTTTTCCCCTGAAGGAGACAGTCTCCCCCTTCAGCAAGTGTCTCACCGTCATTACGCATTCCTCCATAGCGATCAGATCGGATCCCTTGACTTCACCTAGTAGCGCATCTTTGTGTCGGACACCAGCTCCGACTCCTAGAATTATGCGACCCGGTGCGTATTCCTGGAGAGTCGCAGCAGCCATAGCAACGACGGCAGGGTGGCGAGTGTAGGGATTTAGTGTACCTATACCAATCGTGATTCGATTGGTAGATCCCAAAATAGCAGCAGAAGCCGCAGAGACCTCTCTAAGAAGGTAATGATCAGCAATCCAGAGGGAATCAAACCCGCATCTTTCTGCTTCAATCGAACAATGTATCATCTGCCGGATTGAAAGCTCACCAAAGAATCCTATACCAAGCTTCATTTCCATCTCAAGACCAATTTTTTGTATAAGTTACTTTGACAGGTCCCTGTCATCTAAGAGCTACCCCATATCTCAATCAACTGATTCGAGAGAGACATATTGAAGTTCTTCTGAAGATAAGATACGGCATGATCATGGCCCTCTTTGTCTGAAGATCCGATGCAATCGCTTATGGGAACCATGTAGTATCCGAGGTTCAAACCCTGACGAGCTGAACCTTCAATCCCCCCTTCAGTTGATACTCCTGTTAGGACCAAAGTCTCCAAGCCCAAGTTCCTTAAGATCAGATCCAGGTCGGTGCCTACAAAAGCACTTGGTCTGTGCTTCTGAAAGACAATATCTCCTCTAAGAGGCTTCAATTCGTCCACAATCTCCCATCCTCGAGTCCCTTCGATAGTACGAAGCGGTATCTTGACAGGATCGTCTACCTTTGCATTCCACATTCGTTGCCTTATCCAGACTGGACACTCATTCTCGAGATCGAAGGCCGTTTGCTGGGAATGAATCACTTGAACACCAGCACTCCTAGCAACTGGTAGGAGTTTACCTATGTTTGCCAATATCTCCCGGAAGTTGAAGGCCTTCGTGGCAATGTCATATTGCATATCCCAGACAAGCATTCCCGTGTGTTTGGGAGAAACTACCTCTCTGAGATCATCATAGATTTTTCTTCCACCATATTCAAGCATTGAACCAACAAGGTTCTCCGTACGAGATAAGTTTTGGTAGCCTATATGAGTTGGAGAAACTAGGCCTGAATACCAACTACTCCGTTACCTTGTCCTCCCTCTGGCCCGGCGAATACTTTGAGCTCCACGGGAATAACTGGTGGTCTCTGCCTGGAGAGACCGACCTTACCTGGACTTTTACCAAGGATTTCAGCTAGAATTAGGCAAGCGTTCAACCCACAGAGTTTGCCTCCGCAATGTCCAGTTCCCACACCTGAAAACCTCTTCACTTTTTCTAGGTCTTCAAGACCCCTCTTTGTTGACTCTTCAAGATCTGCGACAGTAATATCTTCGCAAGGACAGACTAACTGCATCCCGCTCGTTCTGTCAGATAGCCAAGCTTTTCTATCCAGCACTACTTTGTCATTCTTGTTTCCTAACACAGGTGTAGACTTCCGATGTTCCCGAGTAATGGATTGTACAAAATCATTGATCCTGTTTTCTAGTTTTACCTTAGTTCTTGAAGGGTAATCCATTACATCATAAAGAGCCTGTAGCCCAGCTATCTCTCCCATTAAGATTGTAGAATCTTCGGAAGTGATCCCACAGACTTCGCCTGCTACGTACACATTTGGAATGTTGGTGCGTCCATTTGGGTCATAATTGGGAATAAAGCAACCCCGATCTTCCGAATATGTTATTCCGATACCTGCCTGCATTGGGACTTCTAAACTCGGAGCGCGTTTGTTAGCATAGCACAAGAAATCAACGTCCAGATCAATTTTTCGATCCGTAGTTCCAACCATTAGGGAGCGGAGTCGCGATCCTCCCTTGGCCTTCATACTCGTCACACCAAGAATAATCTGATCTACCTGTTTTGAAGCCTCTTCGTGATACTCTTGGGCTTGAGTTTCTCTCTCTGAGTATTCTGATGGAGATGATTCGTCGAGGATGACTACACTGGCGCCTTTTTCTTTCAACAGACGCGCCAAATGCAGACCACGGTTATTCAGCCCAAGAATTGCACCTCGCCGCCCCAATGAAACCCCACATTCATCTAACAGTCTAAAGGCTGCACTTGCAGACATTATTCCTGGTAAATCATTGTTTTCAAAAACTCGCGGAACGTCGCGGGCACCAGTAGCCAGTATCAGAGCCTTAGCTTTCATGTCTATTTGTTGAAGTTCATCACCTAACTTGAGACCTAGCCAACCGTCTTCAAAAACTCCGCCGAAAATTGTGTCATTCATCAGACGTAACCCTGGTTTATTTGCAGACTCTAGCAACACATTGACGTTAGCACTATAGATACCAGATCTGTCCAGGTTCGTCGTTGCAGTCCTACCGTGCGCTAAGTGGCCGCCCATACGATCTTCACCATCAATCAAGACGACGTCAGCTCCAGCCTCCGCGGAAATTTTAGCGGCTGCCAACCCTGCCAGTCCGCCTCCAACTACAAGAATGTCGGATTGTAGCTTCTCCACCGGTCTACCTGACGACTGACGAATCGAAGAGGAAGATAACGAAGGGTAGTTTGGGAAACCTCTTATCATTTTCAATGCAAACGGCCACAGCACGCGATTCCTTACCAACGGTTGGTGCTGAAAGCCAGCTTTGATGAAACGCTTACTAGCCCGAATAAATAACGAGGTGAAGAAGGGTTTCGATTGGCCTCGAATCCTCAATCCATCCGTTATCCTAAACCTAGAGGCAACCACATACTCTCCATCTTCCTTAGGCACAGAGTCAGTAAACCACCAGCTAAAAGGATCTATTCCACGGTGACGACGATACTTAGTGCTCAAATGGTAACTCAATACATCATTAGAGTATAGAGCACCAGCCAAGGGACAGCCCTGTTGGCCGCTCATCTTTATTCCGTCGTAGTAGAAGTTGACTTTATCGTGCAAGAGTCGGGCTCAAATTCATAATCATTATTGTCTCTTAAAAACTACTCAGGAAGTGGGACTTATTGTTTGGACAGAAAGTGCTTCGAAACCTATTGACGACTATGATAATGATTACCAATGAAGGGCAAACAGTTTCTCGTTAATGTCATGATGCGACCTCGATCAGAAAGAAGACATGTTTATGACAGCCGTGACACTAAGATGAGGCATAAATTAATATAGAAAATTGTAAATAATAGAAGAATAATGCCAGCAAAAAAGAAGAAGGCCGCCAAGACAAAAACCAAGACAAAGACTAAGACTAAGAAGAAGTAAGATCTCTCAGCGTATTCATTTTCGGGCTGCTGAGTAGAAGGGAGAGGGTTTTCTCTCTAGCGTCGCAGTTGACCAAGAGATCCATTGGATTATCTATGGCACAACAATGTGAGTGCCTTGGCCACACATATCATTCATCAACATTTTCGGGAAATATCGTAGTGCGTCAAGGTTCTAATCTCTAAGTTTTTTGTGCCGATACTAGAGAAAGTCTTTCTGGATTTTGAATGTCATGGATCCTAGTATTCTTGAAACCAGCTCCTATCAACCATGTCTTTAGCTCCGACAATGAAAAGAAACCTCCTTCTGGATACATCAACATCATAGAGATATTTTGAATAGCACTTTCAGGGGGTGAAGTCTTTGTCGAATCCAACATGGTATCATGAACCGCAATCACTCCGCCCTTGCGGAGCGCTTTGCATGCTTTTCGAATTATCATTTTCTTTGTTCGGATCCCTTCTGTTCTCAGTACCTTCGAAATTAATACAACGTCATAACGGCTTCCCCACTTGTCTTGGAAATAGTCGCCAGCTTGTACAGTAATTCTATTCTTTAATGGTGATTGGGCAATAATGGTCTTAGTCACATCTATGATAGGTGGCAAGTCAAAAACTACAGCTCGAAGGTTACGATAGCGCTTCGCCAGAGCAATAGAATAAGCACCACCACCGCCTCCTAAATCAAGGAGTCTAATAGGACCCTTGGGCAGATCCAACTCTGCTGCAACAAGCCTTGCTTGATCCCTAGCTCCATCGTTTAGTCCTTTCACCAATCGTGCTGCAAAAGCAGGATCTTCTTCGTAGTGATCTGAAGGAGTTTTCACCACAGGTTTGTTCAGCTTTAGGAGACTTGGGAGTCGCGCCCAGTACTCATAGAACTCTTGATGCATTTTTATAAAATTCCCCCGATATTTTTGCTCCCCTTTCAAAAGGTATATCCGGGCAGCCTCGGAACAGGTAAACTGGGACCGATTCTTTGACAGCAAACCCATTCCCACACAAGCATTCAAGACCGCTTCCGTCGGCCTGGGATGAGTCTTAGATCTCAGAGCAACTTCTTCAGCAGACATGCCTTTAGTCCTGAGGATGGTGAAGAGATCATATTGGTTAGCTGTCATGAGCAACATGGCTCGTCGATATCCCTCCAAGATATCAGACAAGTCTTTACCTGAAATGGTCATTTTTTCACATACCTGATAGATGCCATCCCTCTAAGCTTTTCGTTGAAGGAGTAAAAATGATCATAAATCCCAAGCGATGTTCTTAGGGGATAACGGTTAGGAATTTGCTTTCAGAAGCCGTCTTTGCTAGAGAGCCTACTATCGGAATGCGGTAACCACAGGTTAAGCAATGGTTTCGCTTATCCATATGCCATCCACCAATGTTATACCCGAAGCGTTTGACTACTATCTCGCCGCATCCAGGACAATAAGTATTCTCCAAAGGATGACCAAGGACATTTCCGAGATATACGAAGTTCAGGCCAATATCTTTGGCCACTTTATGATGTCGTTCAAGTATCTTTATCGGCGTCTGGGGGAGATGCATCAGCTTGTAATCTGGATGAAACCGGAGGAAATGAATCGGCGTATCAGGTCCCAGGTTGTCATATATCCATCTACATAGTTTTTGAGCTTGGATTAAATCGTCCCCGAGCTCTGGTACTACGAGATCTGTTATCTCCTTGTGAATATTGGTTCGATTCTTGATGTCTAGTAGACTCTGAAATATAGGCTCAGGATCCGGGACTCCAATGTATCGCCTAACGAATGCAGTCTCACCATTCCCTTTGAAGTCAACTGTGATACAGTCGAGGAACTCCCGCATTAGCTCCACGGTCTCGGGAGTCAGGTATCCGTTAGAGACGAAGAGGTTGATTATCCCTTCTCTTCTTGCAATAACACCAATGTCTCTAGCAAACTCAATGAAGATACTAGGTTCGTTGTAAGTGTATGCAAGACCCTGGCAATCGTAACTCTTGGTCATCCGAATAACATCTTTTGGAGAAACATCGCTCCCCTCTATCTTCCGGCGCTGGCTGATGTCGAAGTTTTGACAATATTGACAAAGCCAGTTACAGCCTGTAGTTGCGATCGAGAAAACCTTAGTTCCTGGCATGTAGTGACTAACAGGCTTTTTCTCGATCGGATCAACATTACCAGTAATTATCTTCCCATATGCAAACAGCTGGAGCTTGCCTCCAACATTTCCCCTTATTCCGCACAGTCCTATCTTGTCCTCTGGAATCTGACAGTATCTAGCGCAGGCAGTACACTTTACGCGACTTCCTTCAGTGACCTCGTAGAGTTGAGCCTCTCGCATTGACTTAGTTGGTTTGAGAACTGACAGATATAAGCGTCCTCGTGCTACAACCCCATTGACAAATCAACCAGTTCGATAGTGCGCGCGCTACTAAAGAGTGCCAAGCAATCAATCGATTTCATCGAACTGAGCGTCGTCCATATAGTAGTCTAATCGGAAAACATCCACCGAAGTGATGATAATCTGGCGGTTGTACCTAAGAAGTTACCATAAAGAGGATCAAGAACAGTCCTGCAAAGACTATGCCAGCCTCCAAAAAATAGATCAGAAACCTTCCGGACTGCGGAAATCCGCCTTTCAGTAGAGCAGCTGGCAACAGAATCAATCCGAAGACTAGCATTAGAAGGCATACTGCATGAAGACCTTCCATGAATGTATGTGCGATCCCAGAGACTGAGATTATGAGTCCCACTGCTCCCAGAATCACGAAAAGGAAGCTGGGAACAACCAGTTGAGTGTCCAAACTCGTCCCTATCTTTTGTTCGTGGTGTTCCTTTAAGTTTTTTCTCCCAATTTCACTTATGTTTGGTTTTTACAGCCCTGACGACCCCATCCAGAGAAATAATCATTCTCTAGTGCTGGCGATGTAATCGAGATCTTAGTAATGGCGCCTGGCCCTCATCATAGACGTGTTTGACTGTAGCGATACTGATCTAGTATTTCGAGGTCATAGGCAAAAGCATAGTCAGGCACCTCTGCGCTGTAGAATGCTCTCGGTATTAGGCAAGCTAAGCGGTTTAGCCTTCCTGATAAATGACAAGTCTTTTAGCTGTGATTATGAGTCATGTGTCAGTTTTGTCTATCTTATTGATCTTAGCCAAAAGACAAGAGTCAGTGGCACATCCTACTGAGTCTACAGTTTCATCATTCATACTGACCAGAGAGTTGTAGTCTGACTCTTTTGAGATGCTATGTTGTAATGTTCCCAAGACCTCTGGATGAACTCTTTCTGTTATCTTGATAACTACGTTAGCCTTCTTGCCATCTATCGTCTCGATTTGTATTTCGTCCCCATCAGATATTCCCTTTGCAGCGGCAGTTTTTGGGTTGATCAAGACAAAATCAAATCCATGATAGTTATTGAGCTGCTTAAGAAGAGGATTTCTGATACCAATACCGTGGACCTGAGTCGCAACCTTTGAATTTATTACGAAGAGATCGTATTCGTCCGACCTTTTACGGTAGGACTGACAAGGCTTCCAGTCGGGCAAGGCCTGATAGTCCGATGTGTCCCATGCTATTCCTAGCTCATTAGTTACCTCTTCAACTGCCTTGCCTGCTCCGAGCATGAATTCGAAGTATGAATGAATTCTGCCTTTACGAAAGGGACCTTTGAAACGGTCTTCGACCCTAGGTTTCCAGACAGACAAGCCACCGGCATCACTTAGAAACCAATCAAGTCCCTTGTCTTCTCCGAGCCAGCTCTTGAGCCTTCTGTCAACGATCTCGTTGTATGAATACTTCATACTATTGTCAAGTTGGTATCGCGTATCATCTAGATCCCATATTTCGTTCAGTGTCTGGTAGACGTCAGGAAGGAACCCTGCCTTTTCAGCAACAGCCAAGAATATCTCGGCATTGTTTACGAGTTTGTCATATGGTGATGAGAAAGGTGGCTTCGTAACAGGCTTTACCCCATACCAGTAACCTGGATCATCGATTCTAGTATACATGCTCTCTGCAAGTCTCTCAAGATAGTGTAGGTCTGGAAACACTAAATCCGCCATGTTCGTAGTTTCGTCCATTTCCACTGCAAATGCAACTATGAACGGTATCTTCCTGAGGGCCTCTACGACCATGTCGCCAGAAACCATATTTCTCACTGCATTGTCTCTGTAAGTGATAAGAAGCTCCGGACCTCTGAATTCCTCAGGGAGTCCGAATCTCTTAGGCTGAATTAGCGCAGGAATAATCATAGGTGTAGAATATGATGAGACAGGGAAGAGCTCGTAGACATCCGGCCTGGAAGGCTTCTTTACCGTTCTGGGAGGATATGGGCCTCTCCAATTCGTAACCTTAGTATCTGCGATGGCCACAAGTCCATCAGACGTGACCTCTTCGACAGTATGAGGATGACCACGGACTCCGCCAGGTACCTGGATAGCACCCAGCAGCGTGGGAATAAGAACAGCAGCAAATCCAGTCAGATAAGAATGTCTGTGCGCACTGAGTCCGCGGTACCATATAACAGATATGGGTCTATAGGGGAGATCTACT
>DAEN01000048.1 GCA_002495315.1 Thaumarchaeota archaeon UBA141 | reverse complement strand
ATCTACACCGGATGTTCTCGAGTCGTGGTGTGTGAAAATGGAGGCGTCATTGCTGACTCGCCCAGCCATATGACTCTTCTAACGGAAAAGAACAACAGCCTAGTAGCTTACGATCATCTTGTTAAGAAGATACCCGACGTAACTCTAAGAGACGATTGGCCAACGTTAACGGAAGTTAGCGTACTCCGCAACTTCGATATCATGAAAGGAAAGAGTCTTCTCGACGACGCGCGTATTCCAGTCACCATTCTAGACAGTGGATATGCATATCATTTGACCTCGAAGACTGTCGACAAGGCAAAGGGCCTAACATTGGCACTCAAAAGCTATGACATAGAGATCAAGGATTGCGTAGCCATAGGCGACAGCGACACAGACACCCCCATGTTCAAGAGCTGCGGTTACTCCGTTGCTATTGGTTCAGCACCAGAAACAACAAGAAATACGGCGAACTTCGTCGTTAAGAGCAACATGGGTGAGGGATTTGTTGAAGCCGTTCAACATATCAGCGATAAATTCATGAAGAGATCGATCAAGGAGAAAAGCTCTTGACTTTCCGTCGCCTGAAGGAGCAAGCTCGAGTCGTCATAGAACACGCTATTGAGAATCTCGGCATCACTTGTACCAGATCTCTCGAACCGGTCGAGTCACCAAACAGACAACATGGAGATCTAAGTGTCCCCATAGGGTTAGCTCTTGCTAAGCAAACTGGTGAAAGCCCGGACAGTGTAGTCCAGAAAGTCGCAGCAGTTATTGACCTATCCAATGCCGATTTGATAGATTCTTTCGAAGCCCATCCTGCGGGATATCTCAACTTTCGTGCCAATTACACGAATCTCTTCTACGAGTCTTTACTAGGAGCTCTCTCCGAAGATAGCTATGGCAAAGTAGATCTTGGACATCGGACAACAATACTCCTCGAACACACTGCGGTCAACCCGAACAAGGCACTCCATGTAGGACATCTAAGAAATGTAGTGTTAGGAGACTCCATTTCCCGAATTCTAGCTTTTACTGGTCACGATGTCAAAGTTCTCAATTATGTTGATGACTCTGGACTCCAGGTAGCAGACGTCATAGTCGGCTTTCAGTATAGCGGATTTTCCAAAGATCCATCACCCGGGCAGAAATTCGACCAATATTGTGGAGATACAGTCTATGTTCAGGTGAATAGGCGTTATGAGGAGAACGAAGAACTCCGTTTGATCCAGAGAAAAGTTCTCAAGGAAATGGAGGATCACAATTCCCCTACTGCTCGCTTTGCAGCAGAGATAACAGAAAAGATATTGATCGATCAGATGAAGACTTGTTGGAGAATCGGAGCACGATATGACTGCCTTGCATTCGAGTCGAAGGTTTTGGCTAGCCACCTCTGGGAAGAAATGTTTACTCTGTTGAGGGAGAGAAACATCATCACATTCGTTGATGACGGTGAATACAAAGGATGTTGGATCGTTACTGTCCCAGGAGAGGCCGAAGGTGCTGAAAAGGTCCTCGTCAGAAGTGATAGTACAGTCACATACATGGCTAAAGACCTAAGTTTTGCAGCTTGGAAGCTCGGGATCCTACGAGATCCCTTTGGATATGGTGTATTCTCGCAACAACCGGATAAAACCTCCCTTTGGATGACCACGGTAGAAGTACAATCAGAGCCACATCCAGCAATTGCTGGCGCCTCAAAAGGAATAACGGTCATCGATAACAGACAGGCCCGCCTCCAGAGAATGATCATCCATGTTCTCTCATTGCTGGATGGCGAGAAGATCAAAGACAAATACCTGCACTTGGGCTACGGCGTTGTAGCCCTCAGTCGAGCTACTGCAGAACATCTTGGGATGCATGTTGAAAGCGGTTCTTCGGTCGTACAAATGTCGGGTCGCAAGGGAATTCAGATCAACGCGGATAGCGTGCTAGAAGCTCTACATGAAAAAGCCTATAACGAGACATTTGAGAGGAATTCTACTGAGTCCTCTGACTGGCTCAATGAAACGGCAGAAAAAATAGCAGTCGCAGCCATTCGTTTTGAAATGTTAAACCAAAACCTCAACAAGATGATAGTTTTTGATCTAAACAAGACCCTAGCCCTTCAAGGAGAAACTGGTCCATACCTCCTTTATTCATTAGCGCGGGCGTCGCATATCATATCTAAGGCAGATTTTGCGCCACAGGTGTCTAGAGAAGGTTGCGCGACGCTTGTTGACGAGGCTGAACAGGAGCTTGCCATTCGCATTTCACAGCTAGATCTCATCATAGAATCGGCAGCGCTTGATCTCGGACCTGATATTGTAGCGCGTTATTGCTACAGACTCTCAGACCTCTTCAACAGATTCTATGAGAAAAACCCCGTCTTAAAGGCGGAAGATCTACTCCGCCGTGAATCTCGACTAGCTCTAGTCCACGCCTACCAAAGAACACTCAAAACATGCCTCAGCTTGCTTGGGATTCCAATCACAGAAAGAATTTGAGATTTGATATGACCGTATAAGGCTTAAACGGCCAACCAGGGTAACCATTGGAGTTAGCATTGGTGGACGATCTTTTGATGATCCCTGGTCCAACGACGCTATCATCGCGTGTCAGAGAGGCTTTAGCACAACCACAATGGAGCCATTCCAGTCCAGAGTTCCATGACGCCTTTGTAGATCTTCTTGAACTCACGAAGTATGCGTTTGTGACTCGCGACGGATTTCCGTACGTAATTACGGGTTCAGGGACTGTCGCCATGGAGGCTACCGCAGCGAGTCTTATAGAACCCGGCGAAAAGGTACTTGTGCTAGATACAGGACATTTCGGACAGCGTTTTGCCCTCATCCTAGAACTCCATGGTGCTAAAGTCGATACTCTGAAATTTGATCTTGGGAAAGCTGCCGATCCTGGGCTAGTTGATTCACAACTATCCAAGGATAATTACAAGGCCGTCTTCGTGACTCATGTGGACACAGGAAACACCGTAAAAAACGCGATAGGGACAATCACAGAGGCAGCCCACAATCACGGATCTCTGGCGGTTGTTGATTCTGTCTGCGGTATCGGCGGCGAAGAACTTAGATTTGACGATATGGGAATAGATGTAGCGTTCACAGCATCACAAAAGGCCATTGGGTCTCCACCAGGAGCTGGCCTTATCGTACTATCGAAAAGAGCTCTGGAATCAATGGAAGGACGCAAGTCGCCTATTCGTTCTTACTACTTCAGTCTTCTACGTTGGAAGAAGGTTATGGAAGATCCTCGCGTCTACCTTGCTACTCCGGCCGTCCAGATCATGTTAGCCCTCCGAACTGCACTTCAGGAAGTAAAGGAAGAAGGCATAGAAAAGAGGTGGAATCGACACAACAACCAAGCGGCGGGACTCCGTGCAGGAATTGAAGCATTAGGATTGCGATTGGTTGCAGAAGAAGGCGCCAGAGCCAGTACAGTGACGGGATTCTTTACCTCAGAGTCTAAAGAAATACAGTCAATAATGAGGAACAGGCATGGTATTCAGCTAGCTCGTGGCCTATACGAGCATGCTGATGCGATGATGAGAATTGGCCATTTTGCAAACCTCTCTCCCACAGGAGTTGCTTCATTATTGACCGCACTCGAAATGACCTTGCGAAAGATGGGACGTGATATTCGAGCAGGTTCTGCCCTTCAGGCAGCAACCCCCCAACTAGAGATCATTAGCTAAGCAGTTACCATTGAGGCATTTTGCCTCTCAGATTGTTCGTTTAGAGAGACAAGGTAACAACCCTTTGTCACGGCATCACGATGACAGCATATCTTTTTCCATTTTTTCCTTGTTGCGACTTCTTATGCCGACGTTCAGGAAATGCCTTTTCGGTGCCACCATCGCCATGCATACCAATACGCTAGAAAGGCCGAAGTCACTGTTGCAAATATTAGCGAAATAACCATCCAAAGGCGCGATACTTCATTAATGGGCAGGAGCCCATATATTGTAGCAAGCGTATTTGGGACCAGAAATGCAGTAGCCACAACGGTAAGCCAGACGACAATAGTTGCGAGTTTGTTTTGAATCTCTGCCTGAATAACGTTCATCCCAGCGGTCAAAACCTCCGAGACCTGTTCAGTCATCTGGATCTTTCGATCAAGCTCTGCAAGGATTAGTTCGAACCGTGACAAGAGCTCTTCTTTGTCGGTAATCATCTCCGCATCTCCGTAGCGAAGCATATGGACAGTTGTACGTGCTCCCCAGACAGCGTTCAAGAAATCAAGAATCCATCTCTTGATGTTAGACATTTCGCGGGCTGTATCTCTAGGTAATTGCTGCATTTCACCTAGTTCGATCTGCAGCTGTTCCGCGCGTTCGACGATCAGTCTGAGGATTTCAAAGTTGTGTTCAACGATCTCATCGATAATCCGGGCAGCGATAAGCGTCTGTCTATCAGCCCAGTCCTCTTTCCCGCCGGGCAACTTCCTCATGAAGACTTCTGCGTAATTTGATAGCACGATCAGTCTTTCAGTACGCTCGTCATGTATCGTGATCACCTGACCTTGCTTCAGGTAGATGAGCACTGGCGATGCCTTCGTCTCCCCAGATGAAAGTGTGAGCACAGGCATCATCAGTCCTAGAACGTCTCCGCGGTCCTCGTAGTTAGAATAGTATCCAGATAGAAGTTCTGTTGGAGACAGGGTTATTCCGAATTTCTTGACAACCTCGTCAGCTCCGGTAGTAACGTCATCTACAATGAATTCACTCCACGAGGTCAGTGAGTCAGATATTTTGTTTGAGAGCTCGTCGATATCGATACTAGCTTGGCGACGCGATGATCCATCATTCATAATGGCAGAAAAATTGACTGCCCGTATCATTTGTACTGTAAAGGGGCGTTACTTGATATATGTTCTTCCGTCAGTTGAATTCAAATCGTAGTAATAGATCACAATAGATAGTGGAGAGATGTGATAAATTTGACGAAGAAAGGGTTCCGCGACTTTCTTGAAATATTAGAAACGAATGAAGAGCTTCTACGAGTTAAGTCAGAAGTAGATCTCCGTTACGTCTCAGCCATAATCAATCAGACAGAGAAGGCCGTTCTGTTCGAACAGGTGACGGGATACGATATCTCAGTAGTAGGAGGAATCATCGGAAGTAGACGCCGCCTTGCCCTTGCGGTTGGTGACGAGTTTCAGAAGATCACGCATCAGCTTCGTAAAGCGCTAGAACGGCCGATTCCAAGTGTCAATGTGGATGAATCCCCGATCGACGAGATGCTAATGATTAATGAAGAAGTTGACCTTACTGAGCTACCCATTCCAGTTTTTGCTTCACGAGACGGAGCTCCCTACATCACTTCAGGGGTAATAATGGCACGGGATCCAGAGCACGGACTCAACGCAGGGATGTATCGCCTTATGTTCAGAGAACAGAACTTGGTTGGAATAGACATCGTCACACCCAACAACTTGAACATTTTCTACAAAAGAGCTCTCGAGCGAAAGGTACCTTTAGAGGTATCAATTTCCATGGGAACGCACCCTATAGAAATGATCGCTGCCACATACAAGGCCAGTATTGGGATCAATGAGATGGATGTAGCTGGTGGGATGCATGGAGAACCAGTGAAACTACTCCCGGGCAAAACAGTCAAGGTCGAGTGTTTGGCAGATGCTGAAATCGTCTTGGAAGGGTTCCTGGCGCCCGATGGATCGACATTCCCCGAGGGACGCTTCGGTGAGTTTTCTAGGTTGATGGGTGGAATACACATTAATCCAAACATAAGGATCACTGCCATTCGTCGCAGACGCGACGCCATCTTCTATGCTCTTTCCATGCCTTGGGAGAACATCTGGATGGGCGCCCCAATATTCGAGGCCGCGGCATGGAGAGTTTTAGGAGAAGCAGGTGTAGAAGCTACTGCCGTCCATCTTACTCCTGGAGGATGTTGTCACTGGCATGTGATCGCATCTATCAAAAAGAAGCCTGGTGATGGCAAGAATGCTCTTGCAGCCCTGCTCTCCATTGCCGATATTAAGCACGCCGTAGTGACAGACAGTGACATCGACATCTTCGATACAGTTGAGCTAGAATGGGCCATAGCGACTAGAGTACAGGCAGACAAGGATGTCGTAATTCTGTCCCGAGCCCGAGCAAAGCCATTGGATCCTTCGATTCCTCCCGTTGGCCATGGCATCACTACGGCCGTGACCACAGCCAAGATGGGCCTAGACGCCACAATTCCAGAGGACGTTCCAAATAATCGTTATGAACGGATCACTTATCCATTCTTCGACAAGGTACGACTAGAAGATTTCCTCAAAGAAATTCCCGCCAGAGATATACCCCGCACATCCCTAGAGAAGCTCCAAGAGAAGATCCTAGCTAGTCTAAGGCCTCAGCCTTTGTACTTTGCAGAGATGTTGGAAGTCTTAAGCGAAGAAGGCTACCGGGAGATCGTACAGGCATTCGGGTCACTAAACAATCGCGGTTCGCTCATCCTTGATGATACTGGACGTTGGAAACCAACGGAGGCCTGAAGCTTAGAATAGCGAAATGTGCAGGATACCATTCCGAGTTTAATCAGGATCCTATCAAGTTTAAGAAATGAGCTTGGAAGGTGAGTAGCCCCGCCAGGATTCGAACCTGGGTCACCGGCTGACCCCTCATGTTACGAAGAACCAGAGGCCGGCATCTCTAGCCCATGTTTGGTTGGCCATTGTCCTGTTCTTAGCATCTAGACAACGGGGCTACAGTGTTAAGGAAGGACGAATTCATCATAAACCTTTGGGATTAACTGGTTGTTCAATCAGTGAGCGTGGAGACGGTTGGTTGTACCTTTATTGTTAGGTTAATGTTTTGTCACCAGTCCATGAATTCATCCGATCTACTATCTATGCCGTCGCATGGATATTGCGGGGCCATTAAGCTGACCTAGAACGAAGAAAATGTCAGATTTCATAGGAAGGTTGGAATTATGAACACCTATTGCAATACCATCAACGACTTTAGTTTCCTACTTTGGTGTACTAACTCCTTTGTGTGGAAGTATTGAAAAGTCTAGCGTAGCTCCTTAACTGGCATAATTCTTGGAAATAGTTCCTATTTTTTTAGCAACGGCCCAAGATCATTTAGAATATCCCCATGGCCTCGTCCCCAATCTAGCCGTTTGAGCTGAGAAATCTTCTGGAATTTCATTTCAGAAAACCAAGCTGGCTTTTGAATATCTGTCTTCACCGCTGTCGCGTATATGAAACAGATGTCCCAGTGTCCGCTCGGCTGAGACTGTGATTGGGTTTGCAGAAACTTTGGCTTGCCTGACTTTTGCTGTAACATTTCTCGCAAGATTCGCAGAGCAGTCTTGTCTGGATGTTCACCATACAACAGATGACCGGCAGGAAGAACCCACTTGTTCTTCCAACGCTCAGGTGCAGCAATGGGAACGAACCATTTCTTCTCCCAATATTTTGGGTTTCCGACCTTCCCCACTAAAACTGAGTCATTTTTCCGCACAACCAGAAATGATGATAGACACATACCTTCTTCAGGCGTGCGCTCCGGACCTGTACCGAATCGGGCGAACTTTATTGGCACATACTTCTAGGCCGTCCTAAGAGTCAAATACCTTTCGTCTAAAGTCTATAGGCAGGCATTTACTTGACCACATATCCATTCCATTCCACTTCAAAAACAATCTTCTAGTTAGACCATACAATGACCCGTTCTAGACTAGGACCTTCAAGTCACTTTTTGTAATGACCGCGTTTGCGATCTTCAGTAGGATTTCGCGCCTCGACGTCTATCCTGATGCCGAGGTCATCTTCAATTTCCGAGATCATCGATCCACCTCGACCAATAAGCTTTGGAATTGCAGATTTATCCACCCTTACAATCGCTTTGCTACCCGACCGCAGCTCGACATCTGCACGGGGGTCGAACTTCTTCACGAGCTGAAGAACTCTTTCCTCTGCAAGCCTCTCAACTGGGCTTGCAGCCCTCCCGGAAACTGGAACTATGATGCTCTCCTCGCCAAATGTATAGATCTCATATTCCAACTTCTTCGTTTCGAAATCACGAACCTCCACGACAGGGCGTGCCAGGTCAGCTTCTGTCATACCAGATGGTACTTTCACCAACAGGGTAAGCTCGTAAACCTTCTTCACAGCGCCATCTCTGATGAATACTACTGTATCGATAACGTGAGGAATCATTCCAAGTTCTATACGCCCCAGGAACCGCTGAACAGCATCTACAGCATTGCTAGCGTGAACGACCCCAACCATTCCAACACCAGCAAGTCGCATATCTGCGAATACGGTAAAATCCCTAGTCCTTCGGATCTCATCAAATATTGTGTAGTCAGGCCTTACTAGAAGTAGGATCTCAGCTGTCTTCTCGAAGTCACCTTCCAGCGGGCCGTATTGCGTGATCTCCCGACCAACCTGCAAGTCCCTAGGAGATTCAAACGTCTTTACAATCTTGGCAAGACCGCTGTAGAACTCAGCTACACTGGTTGCAAACGTAGTCTTTCCATGGCCGGGTGGGCCAGCTATGAGAATGCCCTCGGCGTGGCTTTTGAGTCGATCCATCAGCTTACTTGAAAGATGATAGTCCTCAAGCTTCAGCTTGACCAGAGGACGCACTATGGTGACTTCCACAGCGTCCGAAAGAGAGGGACGAGTAATAGCAATCCGGTATGTGCCCATCTGAATTATTGTAGCTCCGTTCCTACTCAATTCCACTGTCCCTTTCTTCTCAATACGAATAGATTCATGTATGCCCTTGATGATCTCTTCCAACTCCTCAGCGGAACAAACTTCCTTCCGAATAGGTACGAGCTCGAATTGGCCTGGTTTTCCTTTCTTTGCCTTGGGAGGAACTCCGTCCTTGAGATGGATACTCAACGTATTCTCATCGAAAAAGGTTTCAAAAATATCAGAAGGCGGCCTTGGTTGGGCCGGAAAATGCCTGACGCGTACGCCCTCAGCTTCGGCTACGAGCGCCTGAACGTAGTCGGCAGTATAGAGCGTCGCGGCTTCCTTCTTAGCGACGTCACGTATTATCGCGTCTATCCGACCACTCCTGGCGAGCTGAATGTCCTCCATCGATGGCCGGCCACCCTGAAAAACCAGGACTACGCTTTTTGTGTCACATACCTTCCTAATCTCCTTGAGCTCACTTAGGCCAAGAAACCCTGGCTCGCGGTTTTTGGAGGCCTGTGCCTGGAGCTCATCGAGTACAGCAGTAGGAATTATGATCTTTCCGCAGTCAAGCTCTTCCTCATTCAGCATCTTTGAGATTAGGCCATCCACTACAACGCTAGTGTCTAAGACAATTTTCTCTTTCATTCTTGAATGACCTGGAACATTCATAGACATTCCAAATAACCTTTGTATCCCTTACACGGGATCACCAGTGGTCGGAAGCCCAATTCGCGATAGATCTTCGTCAGAAGCCTGATAGCTTGTAATGAGGTACGACTTGGAATGCTTAGCAGATGTCCACCACATCCCTCTTTGCAATCCGAAGAGCCAAATCCATCTACCATTCTTCTCAGGCCTACGGCCCTTTTGAGGTGCGAATTTACCATGCATTCCCTCGGGGTGCTGTCAAGGACTAGGACAGCTGCAGAGACTTCGCAATCAGGTGACTGAGTCATATGATCTATGTGCCAGAAGCTTTTCCCCGTTCCGGAGAAGTGACGTCCTAGCCGCCCCACAATGCTGCTGGACCCTTTGCCTAGAGCAGAACCCGTGTATGCATAGAAATTCGGTTGAAGGTCGCAACCGTGCAGTGATTTGACAGCAATATGCAAAGATCTCCGAAGTTGCAATATTATGGTATAGGTCCCCTTCAGAGTCCGATCAGAAAACATCGTTGAACTAAGTCATATAAAAAAGGAAAATAAGGCCATATGCTCAAGACGGTCATTATTTCATGGAAACCGACCTCGCCGATCTTGCCGTATCTCTAGCTCGTTCTGAAGGCGCAGAATATGCAGAGGCAAGGCTTCAGACCAGTTGGCGATCTGCGGCTCTTCTCCGGAACGGTGTACTGGAACCCGCAGAAATGAGCGATTCACACGGCCTTGGAATAAGAATCATTTACGATGGGGCTCTAGCTTTTGGGGCCTCTAATGATCTCGGACGAAAGAACGTCAGGGCCCTAGTCGAAAGAACTCTGAAAAGAGCGAAGACTTCGGCGCCTCTAGTTAGTAGCAAGATTCGTCTTAGCGAAGAAGCCAGCAGTAAGGGTCAATGGGCTGCGGAAGAACAGAAGCCTTTAGAGAACGTTGGAATGGAACAATTGGTGGATACGTTAAGAGAAGTAGACTTACTGATCGCACCAGGTGCTCGAGGAGTTACTTTTCCAAGAAGATTACTAACAATTGTCATTGTAGTTCAAGACAAATATTTCACCAATAGCGAAGGTTCTTCGTTAACAGGTCGAGTTCCGCGTGCTCACTTTTTTGGACTCGTCACCGCCGATTACGAAGGAAAAGCCACAGCGGTGACCATTCCTCCAGGCTATGCTCAGATGGGAGGCAGCGGAGGGTGGGAAATAATAGAAGCGCTCAATCTACATGAATATGTCAAGGAGGAGACAGATAGCATATCCGATGTTCTGCTCCACGGTGAATCGCCACCTCAAGAGGAGGTAGACGTTGTATTAGGACCGGATGTAACGGGATTAGTTGCTCACGAGTCCTGTGGCCATCCAGGTGAAGCTGATCGTATTCTAGGCAGAGAAGGAGCCCAAGCTGGCGAGTCTTATCTCGATTCGACAGACATGGGAAGAAGGATTGGAAGCGCAGAAGCAAACGTTGTGGATGATCCGACGATTCCTCATTCAATGGGATTTTACATCTACGATGATGAAGGAGTGTTGGCAAGGCCAAGACGTCTTATCGAGCGCGGCGTCGTGAAAGAGTTACTACATAATCGTGCCACTGCCTCTGAATTTGGTGTCCAGAGCAATGGTTCAGCCCGCTCAGTTAGGTTCGATCGAGAACCAATTGTAAGGATGGCCAATACTTACGTGGAACCCGGGGATCATTCGTTCGAGGAACTAATTGAGGGAATTAGCCTAGGAGTTTACATCAAATCTTTCATGGAATGGAATATCGACGACAAACGCCTTAACCAGCGCTATGGTGGACTAGAAGCTTATCTAATTAGAAATGGAGAAGTAAAACATCCAGTTCGCAGCCCAATACTAGAGATCACTACTCCGAAGCTTTGGAGCACTTTGGATGCGCGTGGAAAAGACCTGAAATTCATGGCAGCAACATGCGGGAAAGGTGATCCAAGTCAAGGTGCACCAGTTTGGACTGGCGGCCCACACGTCCGCCTAAGGAATCTTAGACTAAAGACGAGGTGAAAATAGACATCGAGATCCATCGAGTTTGTGACACTGCACTGAATATCGCGATGGCTTCAGGAGCAAATGATGTCTCAATCGTAGGAGAAAGAAAAAGGGAAAACATGATACGTTTTAGCAACAATACTGTAACCGTTGTAAAAACAATAGAGACCATATTGATTCAGGCTTATGTTGGTGTGGGAAGGAGAAGAATGATTGGGGTTTCGTCTAATGTTTCTCAAGAAGGGATCAGGCGCTTTGTAACGAATCTGATCAAAGCTTGTCGGACTTTAGAACCAAGTTCCGACTATGTCGCGCTACCATCGGAACCATTTCGCTATGGATCGTCACCTGCATTCGATAAGTTGATCATTGACGAAGATACAGATCTGGTGGACATCGTAAAGCAGTCGATCAACGCTGCGATTGATTCTGGGGCAAAACGAGCCTCAGGGTCTCTGTTAGGGAGTGATGATGAGACTGCCATAACCACCTCTGCAGGTGCACATAGAGCAGAGAGGTCAACTAGTATCCTCCTCAGTCTACGAGCATTTGCTGAAAAGAACGCTAGTGGACATGGACTATCGTGTTCAGCCAATCTCTCTGGTCTTGATGCTGCAGGAGCTGGAAAGAGAGCAGGTCAATACGCCAAACGTGCACTCAATCCACACACCTGTACAGAAGGCAAATATGACCTAATCCTCACCCCTACTGTAGCGGCCGATATTTTCCAGCATATTGGCGAATTTGCCTCAGCTTTCTATGTCGACTTAGGAGTATCTTTCTTTGGAGACATGATCGGGAAAACTGTGGCGCGTGATTCCCTGAACATTCGCGATCGTGGGGTCGTGAAAGGAGGATTTGGGGGCAGGTCTTTCGACGATGAGGGCCTAGCTACGCGTGAGACATATCTAGTTGAAAACGGTCAGGCCAAGAACCTCCTACACAATAACGTTACTTCTAAGAAATTTGCTACAGATTCTACTGGCAATGCAGGTATTATCGATCCACATCCATGGAATATCATAGTTGACGAAGGAGATCAAAGATACGAGGAATTGGTTAAGGATACAAAGAGAGGCATAATCGTCACCAATAACTGGTATACCAGATTCCAAGACATGCGCTCTGGACAGTATTCCACGCTTCCTCGCGATGCAGCATTCATGATAGAGAATGGCGAAATCACGAGTCCAATTTCTGGTATTCGCATTAGCGATAATATTCCAAGGCAACTTCGTGAGATGGATGCGATAACAAGAGGAAGAGAATGGATATACTGGTGGGAAGTTCGAGTACCGACTCTCACCCCCGCTATTCGACTAAGAAATGTTCCAGTTACTCGAGCGTCAACTTGAGGCTATGCAGATATCAAGAGCCACTGGTGAAGAAAATGGCGCAAAGGATGCTTTGGGAACAACTGAATTAGTGTCTTTTGGAGTCCGTCTTCTTTTTGCCCCCATGTGATTAGTAATGATTTCAGTAGGACTAGGGAGTTTTGACATTGGTTTCTTTCTTGGTCTAACGACAGCGTTACTTTTTGGCGCTGCCATCATTCCAGCAAGAAAGGCCGTTATTCAGACATCCGCGGTTGTCGGCTGCTTCCTCTCGCTACTCGCTGGCCTTCCTGTTCTCATCATAGCAATCGTCATATCTGGAGAATTCAGTAGCATACCGAGTATCTCACCACTCTTTGTTGTCTATCTATCTGCTGCAGGAATCCTGAATTTTGGAATTGGACGTACTCTTTCATTCATAAGCGCAGGAATATTAGGAGCAAATAGATCTGCCCCTTTCTTCGCCACTGCTGCCCTGCATTCCATCATGTTCGGAGGTATTGTATTAGCAGAAGATGTAGGACCAGAGGTGATTTCAGGAGCAGCACTGGTAGTTTCAGGAGTTACCATCATAAGCTTAACCCAATCTGGAAGAAAAGAGAAAATCAGTCGACGACAAAAGGTAATAGGGATCAGTGCAGGACTCGGAGTCGGACTCTTTAACGCGATGTCTTGGCTACTCATCAAGGGAGCCCTGAGTGAGCTTCAAGCACCAATCTTGGCATCAGCTACATCCTACATAATGACCATAGCCATTACCCTGCCTTTCGTTATCAATAAGTGGAGAAGCGATTCTCCACCGTTAAGGGATGTCAACAAGCTACTTTACGCTGTGACCGGATTCCTAGCAGCGGGAGGACAGATGGCGAAGTTTGCTGCTCTTGGAACCGCGGCAGTCAGTGTTGTTGGCTCATTGGTCAATGTAGCGCCGCTGTTTACATTAGTTTTCAGTTTCATATTCATCAGGAACTTGGAGGTAACAAGATACCAGGTTCTATCAGGTGCCTTACTCGTAGTAGTCGGTGCAATCGTGGCAGGGAGATCCTAATTCAAGAGCTCTGTAATTCTTCTGGAAACTATTTCCCCGTAGCTAAAGAGAGATGAAGTTGTTCACACTTCGTTTCGAACCATTTGTCTCCCTTTTTGCCATATTTCTCTTGAAGATGGTTTTCGAGTTCAGCCTCAGACAAACTGGAATCTACAAAAGGAGAAAACATGCATGGAAATATTATCAGAGTTCTGCCATTGAGACGGAGCCTCTCGGTCTCTCCAGCTCCACAGAAAGGACAGTGAATCAAACAACTTCACCAGGTATCTAACAATCTATAACTTTTTGCGGCCACTCCTGCACTCAGCTAATTTTATTCAGAAATCCTACATTTTTTTCCATGTTTTGTATTGAATTACAAAGCGCTCGTAGTTCTAATTAAAAGCGAGACTGAAGGATTGCAGAAGCTCTTTTAGTCGCACAGTCTCAAGTTGCAGACATGGCAGAAGCACCAAAGACTGTAAGCATGATTAGGAGACCACAAATTGGAATTCATCCTTTCACAGAGTACTTCAAGGGATTTGAACAAGTACTTTCTGTTAAACAGATTTTCATGGAAAAGACAGTAAAAGTTCTTGGTAGTCTTCAAATAGAGATTTTCTCTAAGCGGACAGGCTACATGGGTGTAAGTGATGAAGATGGACACATCTTTGTCAACGCTGAGTATTTACGGGATGGAGAAGAAAGGGGCATTTACCTTGACGTCATTCATGAATTAGTCCATGTAAAGCAGTTCATGGAGGGGAAAACTCTCTTCGACCATAGATATGCCTATGTTGACCGTCCAACTGAGATAGAAGCATATAGACATGCCGTGAAAGAGGCCAGAGGGATTGGCGCTACTGAAAAGGAAATATTCGAATATCTAAAAACAGAGTGGATTAACATTCAAGACCATAAGAGACTAGCCAAGCATGTTGGTATGAAGCTGCGAAAAGGTCAACCAATAGAGCTAGACTCTAGATCTTGATATAACAAATTTCAGGTATATTGTATAGACGTCGTCCAAAAGTAACACCGCCAACGCTACGCTTATCTAAACGAAAACCGAGCCAGTTCTTTGTGTCCAGTGGTATACATAATTGCTTACACATGATGTCCTAATTATTGGTGCTGGCGGCTCCGGCCTGAGAGCTGCGCTCGAGGCTACTACAAATGGTGTCGATACGGCAATAGTATCAAAGCTTCATCCTTTGAGATCACATACTGTAGCTGCCGCGGGGGGAATCAATGCAGCTCTTGCTGAAGGCGACAGCTGGGAGGGACACATGGAAGATACTGTGAAAGGAAGTGACTACCTCGCTGACCAGGACTCAGTCGAATTCCTTTGTCGTGAAGCCGCGTCTGCCTTGATAGAGCTTGAACACTTTGGGACCATCTTCAACCGCGATGAGAAGGGCAAGATGGCCAGTAGGCCGTTTGGGGGGCATGGATTGCCACGGGCATACTTTGCAGGCGACAGAACTGGGTTAGCAATACTTCAGACAAACTATGAGCAAGTTTTGAAGAATAATGTTCACGTCTACATTGAATGGCAAGCCCTGTCCCTTGCAGTAGTAGGAGATCAATGCGTGGGCGTAATAGCTATAGATCTGGCCACGGGTGAGTTGCATGCGATCAGGTCCAAGGCGGTGATCCTTGCGACGGGACCTGCAGGACAAATTTACGCAAAAACCACTAACGCCTTATCATGTACAGGAGATGGAATATCACTTGCCTATAGAGCCGGAACTCCGCTGAAAGATATGGAGTTTGTGCAATTTCACCCTACCTCACTCTGGGGCCCAAACGTCCTCATAACTGAAGCAGCTCGTGGAGAGGGTGGAATACTGCTCAACAACAAAGAGGAGAGGTTCATGGAGAAATACGCCCCAAAAATGAAAGATATGGCTGCACGCGATGTTGTTTCCAGGGCAATTCAAACAGAGATAAATGAAGGACGGGGTTTTGAAGGAGGCTACGTGCACCTTAAGGTAAACCAACTGGGAAGCGATTACCTCCGTGAAAGACTGCCGGAAGTTATCGAATTTTCAGCTGACTTCGCTGGTGTTGATGCCACAAAGGAGCTTATACCGATAGAACCCGCTCAGCATTATGTCATGGGAGGAATAGCTGTGACTCTGGATTGTTCAACGTCTATCAGAGGACTGTATGCCGCTGGCGAATGTACCTGTATGAGCTTGCACGGGGCAAACCGATTGGGTGGAAACGCGTTATTGGAACTACAGGTTTTTGGTAAGAAGGCAGGTGCAAATGCTGCGGAATATGCAAAGAAATGCCCATCCCCGGAGTTTCCTCTCCAGACATTAAGCAATGTAGAGAATCAGAACCGAGAAATGTTGTCGCGACAAGATGGAGAACGGCCAAATAGAATTAGGCATGATCTTCAGTCGACTATGACCAACAATGTAGGAATTTACAGAAGTGCAGAGGGCCTTAGCGAAGCTATCAAGAATATCCTTGAATTAAAAAAACGGTACCGACAAGTTTACGTTCAGGATAGCGGCAAGGTCTTCAACACAGATCTTACCATGACAATTGAGCTAGGTTTCATGTTAGACTTGGCAGAGGTTATAGCAGTAGGAGCACTGGCTAGGACAGAGAGTCGTGGAGGTCATTCTCGAATAGACTACCCGGATCGCGACGACAAGAAGTGGCTAGTCCACACCATAGCACGTTATTCACCAGATGGTCCAAAGCTAGAAAAAGAAGATGTACGCATAACTGGCTTAAAGCCTGCCATAAGGAGTTATTAGCGAAATGAAGGGAGAAGACGTATCGCTCACTGTATTCAGATTCAATCCAGAAAAGGACAAAGAACCACATTATGAAGAGTACACTATAGAAACGCGCAAAGGGATGACTATCTTAGACGGCTTGCGCAAGATAAAGGACGAAATCGACGGTAGCCTTTCACTTCGTTATTCATGCTCCAGTGCGATATGCGGTTCATGCTCCATGAAGATCAATCGATATTCGAAGCTCGCATGTAAGACGCAGATAGCAGACCAGATGAAACTTCATGGCAAGATATTAGTGGAACCAATGGCAAATCTTGGATCGGTAAAAGATCTCATCGTCGATATGGGACCTTTCTGGAACCATTGGAATAATCTAAAACCATGGCTCATCAAGGATCCAAACAAACCCGAACCAACTCAAGAACACGCTATGACACGGGACCAGGTAAAAGCTTTCGGCAACACTCCATCATGTGTTACTTGTTCCGCATGTTTCTCAGAATGCCCTGCCTATGAGGTTGATCACAATTTCCCAGGTCCAGCAGCATTATCTAGACTCTATCGATTCTCAATAGATCCTCGCGATGCAGCCCATAAAGAAAGGCTCGAGATGGCAGGATCCATTGACACATGGCTTTGTGTTCGCTGTGGTCTCTGTGTAGAAGCTTGTCCTAAAGACGTGAAACCAGGGGAGATGATCACTCTGCTAAAGGAAATGAGTGTCAAAGAGGGCCAAGTTCAAAACATTGGAGCCCATCATGCGGAATCCTTCCGTGAGAATATAGAACAATTCGGAAACCTGAATGAAGGAAAGCTTGTGTTCGACACGATGGGCCTTATTGGTGCACTGAAAAAGTCACCAGATGCAGTCAAACTTCTCTTGCGAGGGAAAAAAGTCGATAAATTGCTGGGCGACCTTAAGCAGAAGCCAATTCCTGCAATAGAACAAGTGAAACAGATCTACCGTGAGATGGTAAAGAAGAAATGAGATATGCATACTACCCAGGCTGTGTAGCTCAGGCCAGCGGACGTGAACTAGACACCGCTACACGACTGGTTGCAGACAAGCTAGGTATCGAACTGGTCGACTTTCCCAATTTCAGCTGTTGTGGAGCTGGAGTCGTAGACGAAGCCGACTTCGAAGTCAATCTTGCTCTAAACGCACGGAACCTGGCTTTAGCTGAAGAGAAAGGGATCGATATGTTAACCGTATGTAGTACATGTACAGGAATGCTAACTAGGGCCAATAAAACAATGGAGAAAGACAAAGCCTTGTCTATGAAAGTCCAGAACGTTTTGTCCCACACAGGAGTAGAGTACAATGGTACCACGAAGGTGAAACACCTCCTATGGATTCTTGCTACAGACTATGGGTATGACAAACTCCGGGAGAAGGTTGTCTTCCCTCTAAATGGCCTGAAAGTCGCTTCATTCTACGGTTGTCACATCCTACGCCCATCAGATATCTTGGGTTTTGAAAACCCTGAGAACCCTCAGTCCTTTGAACAATTGATCACCGCTCTTGGTGCTGAACCCATCATTTATGATGGACGGGTCAAATGCTGCGGCTTCCCGATCCTATTCGTCAAGGAAGAAGCTGCAGCAAAGATGTCTGGCAACTACCTAAAGGATGCAAAGGCGCACGGCGCAGACTCAATGGTCACTACCTGCCCCCTATGCCATATTTCGCTAGATACTTTCCAGCCCAAGGCAGAGGCCGCTATTGGTGAAAGTCTAGAGCTTCCTACTCTCCACCTTGCTCAATTGGTAGGCCTAGCCCTCGGGCTCGAACCAAAGGAACTCGGGCTTTCTCGTCACATAGTTTCTCCACAGAAAGTTCTTGAAAAGCTCTCTTCGTTAGCTGTTTCGGTCTAGCTACAAGTATTTCTCCAAATTATTGTAAACATGAGTTAAACAGCTGTACAGTCAAGAGAGAGACACAGTTATTAGCTAAGTAATAGAGTATCGACTTTGTCATACGTGTGGTTCTACTAGAGTACACGCTTCTTGTTGCGTCAGCAACAGTATTGGCCTTTGTTGTATTGGGAGTTCTTTACAGCAGAGGTAGAGTGAAGACTGTAGAAGACTATGTAGTTGCTAGAAGGTCATTAGGCATACCAGGTGCGATTGGGACTTGTGTAGCCTCAGGTTTGGGCGCTTGGATTCTTTTCAGTCCTCCGGAAGCAGCAATTACTGGCGGACTAATAGCACTAATTGGTTATGGGATTGGCTCTGCAACACCGCTACTGGCCTTTGCATATCTGGGACCGCGAATAATCAAAGCCATGCCAGGTGGAGCTAGTATAAGCGAATATGTCAACCATAGATACGGAACATCGATGCGATATATCGTGGCAGGAGTATCCACATTCTACATGTTCATCTTCCTATCTGCTGAGCTCACAGCCATATCTTTAGCGTTCAACCTAGTGGCAGGAGTACCCCTTGTCATCACGGCCCTCTTAGTAGGCGGGACCGTGGTAGCCTATACTGCTTATGGTGGACTTAGAGCATCTTTGTTCACTGATAGAGTTCAAGCAGGAGCAATAATAGTCCTTTTGACAATAATAGTAGGATGGACTCTAATAATCACTGAGCTAAAACCATTCATCGGCATAACATCCAGTCACCCACATCTCATAGATCTGGGTTTCCCCCCTGGGGTAGAATTTGCAATCGTTTTGGTTGTGGCCATACCATCAGCCAACCTGTTTCACCAGGGTTACTGGCAGAGACTGTACGCTTGCAAAGATGAACGAGTGATACGAATAGGTTTTTTGACATCCTCTGTAGTGGTAGTGCCCATAGTTGTGCTTGCAGGACTGCTTGGTCTTGTCGCGATTGGATTGAATCTGGTGGAACACCCGTCTTTAGCGTCGTTTGCTCTTATGAGTAATCTTTTTTCTGATCTACTAGTCCTACTAATGCTGATCCTTGCATTAGCTCTCGTGAGTAGTTCCCTTGACACGCTCTTCAATGGTCTCGCTAGCCTCTTCTCCTTTGAGTTCTCTAGGTCAAGTTTGGGTGCGAACAAGAAGACGGCGCTAACATGGGCAAGAATAGCCACGATAATAATCGCGGCACCGACAATAGCCATAGCATCACAAGGCCTAAGTGTTCTTTACCTCTTTCTGGTTGCCGATCTCATCTGTGCTGCAGCTGTGGCCCCTGTCTATTCCGGACTCATATCCAAGAAGATCACCAGCTTACAAGCAGCAGTGGCTTTTGGCCTTGGCCTCACGATAGGCGTCCCTCTATTCATGCAGAATATGCTTCTTCAGAGCTTTATCCTGGCTTTCTTCGTCCCGATAGGAATACTCGCATCAATAGTTCTGGTCAAGCATAAGATTCGCCAACATCAACACTAGTTACAAGCCATGAACTGTAGAAACGATCTACAATCCTATTTCTAAAGAAAGTGATCCACTAGAGTGTTTTCTGGCGAGAATAGACTCAGCTTTATAATTGGAAAGAGACAAACAACCAGTCATGTCAGAAGACAAAACAAAGTTCTTCGTGAAAGTTTATGAAATAGAGAAGCCAATCAGGGTCGCCAAAGAGATCCAAGACAGCCTCAAAGGGGCAGCTGGTGGAAAGATGCTGAAGCGGATGAAAAAGGAAGCGATTGATTGTCCAATACTCAATAAACAAAGGGCGTTCTTGGAATGTTTTGCATGTCCTAATTTTCTGCGGCGTGTAAAAGGCCAGGTTGAGTGTATAGGTAATCCGCTCCCCGAAACGCCCTAGTGTACCAGTGAATCAGGTAGAACGTGGCTCACCCCACAATCCTCGCTCATCATAAGACCATTCTCGTGTCCGCTTTTTTCTAATCTCCTCGGTCTGCGCCTCAGAGAGAAAGTCTTGACAATGCTTGTGGTATGGGTAGATCTCATGGCCACGGCTCCTGTACATTACGTCCCTGATCTCAAGCTTCTTACATTTACACATGCAGTTCCAGCCCTTCAACCCACTGGATATCGGAATTAGATTAATCTACCTTTGCAGAGGTTGCCGTTTGATCCTCTTAGCAGTTACCATACTTCTTGTTGGAGTATTGATTTCCTCTGCGATGGACTGCTTGAAATCTTCATTCCATCGTCTGCAAACATAATATGCTATCCGCCAGAAACCGACACCTGGGGGCTTCAAAGGGATGTCAAATAAGTTCCTTTGGTAAACATAGTGCGTCGCTCCACGTCTCTCATCCCACACAGGAACATTTCTCTGTAGAAATCCCAATTTGATTAGATTGCGGATGATTGTCACGTAAAAGTTTCTTCTGCTGTAGTTGAAAGATCTACCCGGTTTTATGTCAACCCCGGATTCTAGATTGTTAGCAAATTGGCTTACTGAGCTCTTTGTTGCATTTCCACCTCGTTCTTTTAGCCAGTCTATGAAAAGACGCGCAGCAGTCCTAGTCTTCCCATTCGGGAAGATTACCTCCAATGCATCTTTTGAGGAAAGGACTGATTCTTCTGAAAGATTCAGTCGCATTTCCCCGTTCTGGGTTTCTTTAGCGCTTAACCACTGAACTCAAAAACTTTTACCCAAGCTGTTGAATCTTTTGCTTTTTTTCTGACAAAGTCCTTCAGCAGTGTCAAAAGAACGAATCAATGAAATCTTGCCTGAAAACGATGGTAGTTAAATTATGACTGTAATATCGGCACGTATTCCCTAACTCACGTTTAGTCCTTCGGATAAAAAAAATCAAGGTGGCGAGAATCTACTTGCCGATCCTGAAGACCTTCGTTCCACAAGAGCTGCAGGTTCCTGACACAGCAGGCCTCTTGTTCTTCAGAGTTACGTTCTTCGGGTTTTTGATCTCGCGCTTTCGCTTGCACTTGACGCAGTAAGCTTCTGTCATCTTAGTCACTTCTAACCTGAGTGAGAGACGTCTGTGCAAGAACTGTATTTAAGCACTAGCTCTCAGCTGTGGAGATGTATAACTAGATTCAAACTGCTACTCAACAGGATTAACGTCATGTGGCAGACTTTCCTTGCGTCCAGATTCGGTGACTCTCATGAAAATGGAATTACTTTGGAGTTCTACAAGGGTTTTTGCCCCGCAATAGCTCATTCCAGACCTAACTCCCCCTATTAGTCGTGCAATGACCTCCGAGGTTCGACCCCTATAGGGGACCAGAGCTTCAACTCCTTCAGGTACAACTTCCGTAAGGTCTTCTTCAACATCTTCTCCACCCTGTTCGCGTTCTCTACGGCCCAGAGCTGCTCCCAGAGAAGCCATACCCCTCGTGACCTTGAAGCGGCCACCGTTTCGCAGTATAGGAAATCCCGGACTTTCGTCAGTGCCTGCTAGAAGTGAGCCCACCATAACGGTCGAAGCTCCTGCCGCCAAAGCTTTGGTAAGGTCAGCAGAACTCTGTATGCCTCCATCTGCTACGATCGGAATTTCTTTATCTATAGCCGCAGCAACGCAATCCATTATGGCAGTGAGCTGCGGTACACCAGATCCAGTCACTTGCCGCGTTATACAGATCGACCCTGAACCTACTCCGACTTTCACGGCATCAACGCCAGCATCTATCAGGTCTCTTGTACCATCGGCAGTTGCGACATTCCCGGCCATTAGCTCGACTGAGTCGAATTTTGCGCGTATCTTGGTGATCGCATTGATGGAATTCTCAGAGTGAGCGTGGGCAATATCGACCAGAATAAGATCGGCCCCCGCTTCCACTAGGGCCGAAGTGCGTTGTAGAAAGTCAGACTTGACTCCAACTGAAGCTCCTAATCGAAGCCGACCTTTCTTATCTTTAGACGCAAACGGATATCGTTGGCGTTTTAGAATGTCTTGACTTGTGATAAGGCCACGTAGTTTGCCGTCCTTATCAACTATAGGAAGCTTTTCCACCTTATTTTTGTGGAGTATGCGTCGCGCTTCCTCTATATTGGTCCCTTCAGTCGCAGTGACTAAATCTTTCTTGGAAGTCATGACTTCACTAACTCTGCGGCCGAGATCATCCTCAAAGAGCACATCCCGAGTTGTTAGGATCCCCTTCAGAACTTCTGCGTCAGTAACTAGTATTCCACCGATGTTACGCGACTCAAGAAGTTCTTTTGCATCCTTAACAGTTGCACGGGCAGATATTGTACAAGGCTGTTCGATGACAATGCTCTCCGACCGCTTTACCTTCAGGACCTCAGATACCTGTTGTTGAATAGACATGAAACGATGAATCAAGCCAATTCCTCCTAGTCGAGCCATTTCAATCGCCATCGGAGCTTCAGTGACGGTATCCATGTTTGCGCTAATTATAGGAACGCTGATCTTTAGACCCTTAGATAACTTTGTAGAAGTATCTACATCGCGGCGCGACTGAATATTTGACCTCCTAGGAACAAGTAATACATCATCAAAAGTGAGCCCCTGGCGTATATTTTCAGACAAAATTATTGTTTCCGTGGCGATTTGTCCACAGACGTTTATGTCTTTTCCAACAATAGTCTATTTGAATCACTGCAATATTGATATGATCTTTGAATCAGTCGGCCCATCAACACATCATGAAGTAATTGGAGATTAGGATGAAATTGGAGGAGGGGGTGGGACATCCTCATGCTATGCATGTTTTGAACCCACGATCAGCCGCTCTGCAGGCGGCTGCGTTTCTACTCCGCTACCCCTCCTACAAGACTTCTTGTCTCAGCATGATACATATGCATTCCTTCTACTCAGAAAGATCAAACTCGCGCAATTGTCTCTGGAGAATAAAGCTCTCTACGAATATAGGAACTTGCATAACAAACGTATACGATAACAGCTACAGCTCTTTAGCGAATAATTATGAAAGTTCTTCAAAGCTATTGATTATGACTAGAAATGGTGAAATACCGCTGCAAGCCTGTTGAGGATTAATGAAGACGAGTAGATATACCACTCTTCTCATCGAAAGAAAAGATCAGGTCACGACTGTAACCTTCAACCGACCTGACAGAAAGAATGCCATGAATCCACAATTTCACAAAGAGATGGGAGAAGCACTAAAGATTATTGAGGAAGACAAAGAAACCCGCGTTCTAATATTGACTGGCGCAGGGGACAGTTTCTGTGCTGGACAAGACCTTAAGGAGTTTTTTCTAGAAAATGTAGCTGATCCCACGGAGCGAAGGCGAACATCAAAGATATCTCAGAATTGGGGAAAGAAGCTCTATTCTTTCCCCAAGCCCACAATCGCTCAGGTCAATGGCTGGTGTTTTGGCGGTGGACTACGGATTATGTCGCTCTGCGACTTTGCAATCGCTTCAGAACGAGCTGTATTCGGCCTCTCAGAGATCAACTTTGCTACTATTCCCAGCGCGGGAGCAATGTGGGCTCCCACTTATCACCTCCATCCGAGAGACGCCCTCTATCTAGCGATGACCGGGGAGAGGATAGATTCAACAGAAGCAGAGAGGATTAGACTTGTCAATAGAAGAGTTCCACATGAAAAACTAAGAGAGGAAGTCCTCAGATTGTCAGATATACTCAAACAGAAAGACCCTGTTGCTCTAATGGTCACCAAGGAGACCTTTCGCCTAGCCCGAAACCTTAGTTATGAAGATTCAATAGAATGGGAGGTTGCAAAATCCGAAGAGAACTCCTACCTTCAAAAAGGACTTTGGGTAGAAGCCTTGAAGGGTTTTAGTCAGAAAAAATTCAAGCCAGGAATAGAGACGTACAAGTCCAAATAGAACTTTTGCAACCAATGTTCTTCCCTGTAGAGATACATTCAGCCCTCAAGAGCTGGTGGATGGATCAGAATCGCTTTGCATACAAGTCTGATAAGGAGGATCAAGTCTAGGTCAATGTAATTTCGGATCAAAAAGAATAGAAGTATGAGTTAGTAGATGCGGTCGCCGGGATTTGAACCCGAGTTATGAACTTGGCAAGCTCACGTATTAGACCAGACTATACGACGACCGCACAAGTTCTAATCGTCCCAGTTGGTTGATAAAAAGGTAGTCGCCAGGATCGTCTTTAGAAGGTTGCGATACTGATTTTGGTTTTCTTGGAAAAAGATTGGGAATAGAAATATCTAATTGATGTTTAGTTCAGGGAACTTCGCCTTCGTAACACCCAGCTCACCTTGAAGTGTCCTTATCCGGCCTGCATATTCTTTCATCTTTGCCTGATCCTTCTGCACTTTTGCGATCTTATAGGCCTTCCAGGCCTTCTTTAGAGCACCCCATGTTTGACCTGTTGTATAAGACATAATAAAATTCCCCGCAAGCATTTTTCTTTCCCGAATATATTTAAGGCTAGTCCTAGACGATTTTGCTACGGCCGTCTGCCGAAATCTAAGCGAACGTATTAGTCATTCTATTCAATGGAGATCAGATCTTGCCATCATGGTCAAGACAATAGAAAACCACTGTGGAAATAAGGGATAAACTCGCCTATTCGAGTCACAAAGTAGTCACTAGAAAAATCTCAGTCATCTCGCTCTGAAAATGAACCAAACAATGCCCCAGTAGCTGCATGGAGTAATCGCAAATGCGAGTTTACTGCCGCCCTGAGGGATCCCAAATCGTCAGATCGTAGTTCAAGGACAATCTTTGTTTTCTCACATTTTAGATTAGCAGTCACAAATCTGCCACGACTATGTCGAATTTCTGGAAGTAATGCACAAGATATCGCGTGAAGCATTTCGTGTGGCAAATGGATTTCAATGTCTGCGCGGTGGATACTCAAGGTTCTTTCAGGAGAGAGCTACCGTATAAGCTCCTCCAGCCACTCGGAAACCACATTTTCGACATTCCCATATTCCTGCACTCTCTCTCCTTAAGCGCCAGCTGCTGCACTCCGGACACTTTCGCTTCATTTTCAGGAGCAACTGAACTCTCGTGTAGCGTTTACGTACAGTAGCACCGTACTTCTGCTGCAGGCCACGCAATGCTTTTAGTTTCTTCGTTCGTGGCACGTTAAGCAATCACTCCTCGGATCAAGTCTCGGATCGCGTCCCCCTGCTCCCTAGCTATGGACGCTGCAAGCTTGATCTGGTCGAAGCTTAGAGGCTTCGCTGATCCTTTCTGGCCTGCACAAATATTTCCCCGGTCATCCGTTGTGAATGTTATTCGGGCATCCATCATAGCTTCTTCTTCCATATCGGGGTCGACAATGAGTACATCTTCTATTCTCGCGATCGTAACTGATGCCGGCAATGTCTGAACTTCAAGAGGCACGAATTCTTCCGTGGCAGTAATCTCCTCACCAGTTACTTTGTAACGCCGAATCTTTGCGCTAGCTAAAGCAGAAGTCACTGCATAAGAAACAGCGTCTAGAAGGTTCCCATCATGATTCAAAACAGTCACGTCTGCGAATATTGCCTGGACCTTCTTGCCCTTAACAAGTCCGAGTTTTGACATATCAACCATTTCTGACTCGCGTATTCCTCTGTCTACGACCCGTGCAACCTCTATTGATTCTTCGCTTGGAGGTCCAGGTTCTGCAAAAGGAGTCGACAATGGCAATACCTCAGTATTGACGATGAGGATTCCCTTGTCAGGCGTATCAGGAAATGGCGTTCCTAGTTCTACCTTAACACCAGCAATTACTTCCGTATTACCGAGCTTCACCCTGGCTGAACCACTTGCTTTTTCGATAGGAGATAATTCAATGGAGAGAGGACGTCGTTCGAGCAACTTTCTTCCGTCTAGTCTCTTTCCTTTGCTCAGAAAATCTATCAGCTGTGTACGGCGAAGCTGTTGCACAAGAAGAGATTTCTTAGTTACAACCACTTTACTGTTTTACCTCCTGACGAACCTCTTCGGCCCCAAAGTACTTCTTTATGAGAGCAGCTCGTTGGACCTGATACACTTTCAAGCAACCTTCTACAGCCAAGTCAAATGCTCGCTGAAATTCTTCAGTATTCAGCATCCCATCTAGTTGCAGAAGAGTTACTTCTTTTAGAGTTGGCATTAGTCCAATGGGCAAGTCAGCAGAACCTTCCTTGTCTTCGGTATCGTTTAGGTCAAGCACGACTTGATCATTCAGCTTCCCCGCTGCACAACCCACTACTAAGTCTCGCATCCCGATCCCGGCGTCAGCTAGCGCGACAGAAGCAGCAGTAAGTCCAGCACATCGCGAACCGCCGTCAGATTGTAGAATTTCAACATATACGTCTATAGCAGTTCTCGGATAGTCTTCGACTAATACAGCAGGTAACAGAGCATCGCGAAGAACTTTGGATATTTCATGCTCTCTCCTAGATGGCGCAGGGTTCTTTCGCGTGTCTGTAGAGAAAGCAGACATATGATATCTACATCGCAAGAGCGCACGTTCTGAGAGAGTCAAGTGTTTCGGATGAACTTCTTTTGGACCATATACTGCGGCCATTATCTTGTTCTTCCCCATCTCTATATATGCAGAGCCGTCAGCGTTCTTAATCAGACCTGCTTCGATCTTTAATGGCCTTAGCTCGTCAACTTTACGTCCATCTATCCTCAATCCCTTATCGTCTATCAAGGTCGCCATCTCATGCATCACTAGATTTTATTCCCAACAATTCTTCTACCCGCTGATTAAGGTCAGCTGTATGTGCCTCATCATCAACCTTTCGGATTGCTTTGGTAGCAACAGATATACTGTCATCGTTGCCTGTTATCACAACCATTCCGTTCTGTCCGACAGACAATCTAGCCCCCGAAGCTGATTCGATCATCCGAATCATGGAACCCTTCTTGCCGATCAGTCGCGGGACTTTCGGAGGTGGAATCTTCACAACTTCTCCTTGAGGTATCTTGCCAAAGCCTGGACCAGAAACCGAGAGCAAAGGGTCTCGCATTCTATCGAATGCCAATATACTTGCCGCCAATAGATCACCACTACTGAATTTGCTACTGAGATCGTCATGGGCGGGTGAGAAGTCGCGACCAAAGACGCTCTGGGCTGGCAGAAAAGCGAAGAAACAAGAGTTTATGTCTACTTCCCACGCGAAAGCAGAATGGTCAACCACAATACCCATCACGACATCATCTACACGTGGAAAGTATGTTCCACTCAAAGCTATGACCCGTGCACCTTCATTCGTCACTTCAGCCATACCTATTCGAGATGAGAAAAGCTGCTCGCCCCTCTTGTAGAGATTTGTAAGAGACGTTTGACTAGCTTCGGCAACTGGATCTCCAGGGAGTACATATTTTCTATTTGCTTTGCTCATTCGATTTCACTTGACCACGTTTGCTTCCGCTGCACCTTTAGTAACTTCACCCAGACTCGAAAGTAACCCAGAACGAACTCCTGCAGGAATAGTAATAATTGCTACAAGTGAACCGTCTGCTCCCCATTCTTCTTTCTCTATTTCTCCATATTTCTTTAGAGCTCCGATGCTTTGAGGAACAAACTGAGGAGGAACCTTGATGGCAAGTTGCAAACTCTCTGATTTCAATGGAAGTATTGTACGGATGCGATCAATGATTCCTTTTGTTTGTTCTTCAGCAGCTTTGTAAGGGTCAATCGACACACGCGCTTCCTCCAATGCTTGTTCAATACGTAAAGGAGGATGAGGCAATCCACTCTTTGGATCCACAAAATTCCGGGTAAGAGTAGAAACTATCTGTTTTCGTTTCTCATCTATTAACCCGCGGCGTTGCTCAGTTGTCAGCTGTAGATCTCCGCGTTGGAGGATAGTTTCAGCAATAATCATTGGGTTATCGGTATTAAAACACTTCACCAGCTTTTCCAATGGTACTCTAAGCCCCTTCGATGAATCAGAGAATATCTCTTCAACAGCAATTACTTGTGATATCTCAACCTTGCGCCCCTGCTGGTAGCTTAGGGCGACGTCAGGATTGACAAGTATCTCAAACTTTTCGCCTCCCAAAGTAAGGCGAACTGTTGTAAACTTTGTTGACATATTATTTCCTCCACTTCCATCTTTCAAGGGATTACTACAATGTAATATAAAAGCGTTGGAAGACTATGTCAGTATACTGAAAATCGTTATATGCGCGCCTGTATGTGTATAGAAATTCTGCAACAAACAATGAATGCCACCGATCGATTCATAGTCGAAATTCTGAAGAATTGTCAGACAATTGCAGTAGTTGGTCTATCTAGAAACCCGTCCAAGGACAGCTACGATGTCGCTATGTACATGAAGTCACAAGGCTACCGCATAATCCCAATTAATCCCTATGCGGATGAAATACTTGGCGAGAAGGCGTATAGATCCATTCCTGCAATCCCACGAAGTATTAGACAAACAATTGATCTAGTAAACGTCTTCAGGCCTGCTGATGAGGTTATGCCAACAGTTGTCGACTGCATAAGGTTACGGAAAAAGTGTCTCAACCCCAAGGCGATCTGGCTCCAGGCAGGAATAATAAATGAAGAAGCAGCAACGAGGGCCGCGGAAGGAAAGGGGAAGATTGGAGTAGTAATGGACCGTTGTATTAAGGTAGAACACAAGCGGCTTGCCGCTGTGGGTAAGAGTTCTGCGTAATTGTTAGCTCTTCTCTGTGTTCTTCCGTGCTTGGATCTTGGAAGCAGATTTGTCGATCTCTTCTTCAGTTAGGAGTCGCATCTTACCGCTTTCCTCGTCAATCATGGCAATTTTGATATGCGATATACCCGTCTTGTCATCGCTAACCAGATAGATGGCCTCTATAGCCAATCCTGTTGCCTCTTCTAAACTTATTTCATTCTTAAACTTCTGTTCAAAGTATTCTGTTACCTGATCGCTACCTGCACCTATAGCAACTGCATCATAACCAACATAAGTACCGCTGGGATCGGTTAGGAAGAGCTTTGAACCACCCTTGTCAACACCAGCTATTATCAGCGATACTCCAAAGGGACGAACACCTGCAAATTGCGTAAATTGTTGTGACATGTCAGCTATCTTGCGAGATATGGTTTCAACATCTACCGGCTCGTCATAGATCAGATGGCTGCTTTGTGCCATTACTCGAGCCTGGTCTACTTGGATTCGCGCATCAGGAATGTAGCCAGCAGCAGCTACTCCGAGATGGTCGTCTATCTGAAAGATCTTGTGACTCATTCCAGATGTTTGCAGCCGTCTGTTACGTTCCTCAACTGCCAGTAGCACTCCTTTTGTCGTCTTAATACCCAGTGCCAGTGTTCCCCGTCGGACCGTTTCAATGGCGTACTCGACTTGGTAAAGCCTACCGTCTGGAGAGAAGACCGTAATAGCCCTATCATATCCTGAAGCAGCTGGGAACAATATCTAATCAAAACAGCTGTCGCCCACGCCGATTTAAACATGTCTTTGTCCACAATGGGATTCTCTCAACATTCACAGATACATTGGTTATTAGGATTGATCGGGAATACGAGATACTCCAGAAGCTGGAAACAAAGTACAAACTAACCAATTGGCCAATTCAATTCTGAAGAAGGTCTCTCAGTTTTCGTCCGCCTCCAACATTACCACTACTATGAAGCTTGGAGCTAGACACGATATCATCCTATCAACAGGGTTATTCACACATAACTGTCGATTGACTGTCTCCCACGTTGGATAAGATATATGAGTCTAAGAATCAATGAGATGCCGCCGCGTCGGGGTGGTCGTCTAGTTTGGTCTAGGATACCAGCTTTGGGAGCTGGTGGTCGCAGGTTCAAATCCTGCCCACCCCACTTCTTTAGATATCCCATCAATAGAAGTTCTATTGAGAAGCGGCAAAAGTAGCATCACGTAACTAGCAGTAATCGTTCTTCAATTCCAAGGATCTTTGAGGAATTCACTTTCAATAGGTATTGGCAATTGTAATCCCATGTAGGGCATGTATGAAGATCTGCAAACCTGGCAAATTTCAAATCCGAAAATCGCTTGCCATACTGATGCGGAAGACCCATTATCAAACATCTTCCAGAACGTTTATCCGCGACCTGTTCAGCTGTGTTTAGTATGAAGCTACTCCTTTTCAACCCCGGTAACCGTGCGGGAGCACTAACAGAGGATTCCAAGATTGTCGACCTTCATGTTGGATATGCAAGATATCTAAACAACGTCAAAGGCGATACCCGCCCCTATGAGTCTGCCGCGGCCATACTGCCACCTTCACTTGATGGAATAATCAGAGGAGGCGAAAGATCACTCAAAGAAGCTCAGGAAGTGGTACGCTTCGCTTTAGACAATAGACAGCTAAAAGGACTTCAAGGGGAACAGATTCTTTATGATTCTTCAGATGTAGAGGTACGCGCTCCTCTACCCAGCCACAGCGCAAAGATCATCTGTCTTGGAGGGAATTTTCCTTCCCATACAGCTCGCGCACGCGGCATACCAATTGAAGAAGCTAGGAAGGTCATGTCGGAAACTAAACCCTGGGGTTTCATCAAGCTCAATCAATGTGTTGTTGGACCCACTGATTCAATTGTTCATCCTGCTAGAACAAAAGAATTAGACTATGAGATCGAAGTAGCAGCCATCATCGGTCGTCAAGGGAAAGACATTCCCGTCGATTCAGTTAATGAATACATATTTGGCTACACAGCCCTGATGGATTATAGTCTCAGAGATCCCCAAGAGCCACAGATGCCACTTACCGTAGCATTGGGTAAGAATTTCGACACGTCGGCAGTTCTAGGCCCATACATTGTACCTAGAGACGATATGGCCAACCCCAACAACTTGCGCACCACTCTCAAGGTTAATGGAGAGATCCGACAAGATGGCAACACCAACGAGATGGTAAAGGGGTTCCCAGAAATGATCGCATGGTACTCCAGGGATCTAACTTTCTACCCCGGCGATATCGTAACTTGTGGTACCTGTGGAGGTACAGCGATGGAGAAGAGGAACGCTGAAAAGGATTCTTCCTGGTTCTTGAAACCGGGAGATGTCATAGAAGCTGAAGTTGAAGGTATCGGTGTCATCCAGAATAAGATTATTTCGAAATAGACAACAGCGCGATAAACTGTATTCCACTTTACCTCGAGATGCTAAACACATCTAGCTGCTGAATGACAGAATCGCTCGCGCCAAATCTCCTTCAGCATCCACTAATGCAGAATAGGCACTATCTCTTGTTACATTAGCTTGTTGTGCTACCAACATCACGTCGTCCTCGGTGAACTTCGGCTTTTCGCGAACTTTCTCTTCGACATCAGACCCAGTCACCTGGAACATTCGCATGTCTTTAGCCTTGATCTCAGCCACTGACGCATTCTTAATGTAAATTTCCTTTGTAGCTGTTCTAATCAAAACTTCTTCAACTTCTGGGACCTCGTCCATGTTCAGGCCCATCCGATCAAGCATTCGTCTGGTCTGACGATTGTCGCGCATCAAGTTGTCGAGATCACTTCCTGACAATTAGCCAAATTCTGCCAGAGTAACTTAAACATTCGTTCACCCATCTAAACTATTGAGAATTCCTTTTCGAATTTTTACTGCGACTCCCCGTTTAAAGCGTAGCATCATCTTGGCAGATATTACAGCTCGACCCACAGCCAGAAGTTCCCCTTTCCTATCAATTACCACAACTTCTGCTTTGGGCCTAATTCTCTCACCTGCTTCTAGCACATGTCTAGCGAAAACTGATCGTCCTTCGGAGATATGGCTCCGCGCCTCGTCAGTCACCATTACAAGATTTGATTTGAATAGTTGATTTATAATCAGGATTCTGGCACCGTGGATAGTTAAAGCCAGACTGCCATCTGACCTGAAGGTAGCAAACAATTTGTCGTCCATGAATATTTGTCGAATTCTTCCAGTTTTTCTAGAATAAGTGAATCCGGTGTTCTCTGCGCGGACAGACTTACTTACTCCTCGACCAAAGAGATAGTCAAGTGTCATTGCTAGCTTGCGGATCGGGAGTATAGAGTGAACCTGTCCTGCGCCTGTCAAGAGCACATAACCCTCATTCGTTATCAATCTAAAGGTTATTAGTTCCGGAATAAATCTAGTTATAGATTATTTATGGTTCAATGCGAAGTCTGTGGTAATCCAATACGATCCCAATCAGTTACCGTACTTATTGACGGAGCCGTATTCCGTGTCTGTCCGCCTTGCTCAAAGCTAGGTAAACCAGTAACGGCCCAAGAAACTGATTCGAGTATCACAACGTCCAAAGAGAAACCCCATGACAAGTCACAACCATCCTACCCACCTGATGCAGAAGTAGAACTTCGAAGTGATTACTCTAAAGAAGTAAAACAGGCCAGAGAGAAAGCTGGCCTCTCCCAGGAAGAGATTGGAGCCAAGCTCAATGAGAAGCTCTCAGTGATTAGGCACATCGAGACAGGCAAACTCACCCCTAATGATGCATTAGCCCGAAAGATCGAACACTTCCTCAAGATCCGATTATTGCTGCCGGCAGAGGAAGAGTAGTAAATCTCGCGTAACCAAGAAGAGAGATATGCGCGAACGTAAAGCCGTTCTCATAACCTTCCCGGCCAGGTTCGCCGTAGAAGAGGCCAAGGAATTGGCCGCCGCTGGCGATTATCAAGTGGTCGAACTAGTTACGCAGAGATATCTTGGAAAGGCCCAGTTTGGAATGGGTAAAGGCAAAGCTGAAGAAGTCCGTGAGATGGTATCGTCGTCTCAAGCTGAAGTACTTCTGGTTGACGAGCACCTCCGCTCAAATCAGATCTATAACTTGGCGAAGCTCATCGGCGTCGAAGTCATTGACCGCGAAAAACTAATCCTAGAGATCTTCGCGCGACGAGTGACAACTGCAGAGGCCAAACTTCAGGTTGAACTGGCTGAGCTAAAATATGAAATGCCCAGGGCTAGAGATAAGGTGAGACTGGCCAAAACTGGGGAGCAACCTGGTTTTCATGGCCTTGGCAAGTATGAAGTAGATGTCTACTACCGAGTAATTAAGAGAAGAATTTCGACGGTGCTCGAAAAACTGGCAATGGTGAGACAACAGCGAGACCTTCATCATCGACAAAGAGCTCGAATTGATCTTCCAACTGTGTCCTTAGCGGGCTACACCGGTGCGGGCAAAACTACTCTTTTCAACCTGCTCACAGGCGAGTCTAAAGAAGTAGGCAGCGGGAGTTTCACAACACTAAGCACTTCGATCCGATCTATGAACCTGACGGGGTCAAAGATCCTCCTCACCGACACAGTTGGTTTCATTACTCGCCTACCGACCTACATGATCGAAGCATTCAAGGCCACATTGGAAGAACAGATTATAGCAGATCTTGTTCTGCTCGTGGTAGATATAGGCGATGAGCCCGATTATCTAGTCACAAAGAAACAGAGTTGTTCAGCCATACTTTCGGAGCTTGGAATTTCACCGTGGCGAGTCCTTACTATCTATAACAAGTCAGACAAGTCATCTCACGAAGAAATCGCAGGAAAGCTACAGGAAATAGATGGTACAGTGGATAATGCGATTGTGATCTCCGCGTTAACAGGGGACGGAATAGACCGTCTGAAATCTCGGATCGCGAATGCTGTTGTAGACTGTGTTGAATCAGTCATATTTCTTGACAAGGGCGAAATTTATAGAATTTCAGGAGAGCTAGAAAGACTGAAAGAAAACGCGGAAGTAGAGATTGTGAAAGAGGCCAGTGGTGAAATAAAGTTGAACATTCGTGGTCCGTCTTGGATCATTAAACGCACAGAAAGCTGGAACAGAAACGCGACGGAGAACTTCAGTTGAAGTTACCTGAGGTATACATCCTTAGATTAGGATACCGTCTAGTAAGAGATGAACGAATCTCTACTCATCTAGGTTTGGTTGGACGTGCTTTTGGGGCGAAGAAGATCTATTTTTCACCAGCAGAACCTTCTGTCAAGTTATCAGTTGATAAGGTAACTAAGAGATGGGGAGGAGAATTTGAAGTTATTTTATTGGAGAAGTGGAAGCCGTTCGTTAAAGAGTGGCAGAGCTCAGGCGGCATCGTAGTCCATCTTACTATGTATGGGATACAGATAGAGAAAGCGATAAACGAAATTAGTGCTAGCACGAAAAAGTTACTGGTAGTGGTAGGAGGAGCTAAGGTTCCGGGAGAGATTTACCATTTCAGTGACTTCAACGTAGCTGTTACCAACCAGCCTCATTCTGAAGTAGCGGCTCTCGCAGTTTTTCTAGATCGTTTCCATGGTGGAAAAGAGCTAAAACAGAAATTTGGATCTGAGAAACTTCGAATCAAGCCTTCACCCCATGGGCGCGTGGTGATTGCGCGAGCCAGCTCCGTGCGATAAGCTTGCCCTGAACTACATAAGAAATCCCTAAGATGTCGCTGCAGGTTCCCAGATCGAATTGCACTGTAGCTGAATAAATTTCATCGACCTCATACTCAAGAAAAACCTTCAATTAAGATTAAAGTATATCAGGGACAACCAGGCCATCTAATCTACACCCAGTATTATCTTGGTGTATGGACCACAACATGAATGTCGACTATGAAGATTCCTTCGTAAAGATAGCCCGCCTTTTGGGGAGCGAAGATTACGTCAGAGTAGCTAGAGCTCTTTTGAATAATGAAAATGCTACTGATGAAGAAATCGCAAGTGCAACAGGCCTTAAAATCAACACTGTGAGGAAGGTCTTATATGATCTCTTTGGCAGAACCTTGATCAGCGGAGTTCGCGTCAGAGATCTAAAAAGAGGCTGGTTCGTTTATCGCTGGAGAGCACAACGAGATCAAGTCGACGGTTTCATCGAGACCCAGAAAAAGAAGGCGATGGAGAGGTTAAATCATAGACTACAATACGAAGAGCAACACGAGTTCTATTGCTGTGGATCTGAGGGCTGCACAAGACTGACATTTGAACAAGCAATGGAAGTGCTCTTCAAGTGTCCAACCTGCAATGGAAATCTAAACTTAGTAGATATTTCCGAGCTAAAACAATCTCTCCGGTGGAAGATCGAGCAAATTCAGGAAGAGAAATGAAACTGATTCGCGTTTCGACGTCAGTCCCTCTCCACTGATTTGGAAAGTTATATACCATCACGATAGTTTCTTTAGTCAGACTAGCGGGGTGGGGAAGCCAGTCCGGTAACCCCGGGGTAATGGAATCCCGGCGGGCTCATATGATTACGGGGAAACCCGCAGATCGGTAGTTCAAAACGGAGTCGGTGAAGATCGAATCCGTGAGTATCTACCCCCCGCTACCTACAATAATCGAGTCCAAGGTTCAAAAGTACTTCCCCCAATATTCGGCTCTTGATCCTAGCTTTTCTTCAATTCTTAGCAGCTGATTATACTTGGCCGTGCGTTCACCCCGGGCAGGAGCTCCACATTTTATCATCTCCGCTCCAATACCGACCGCAAGATCAGAAATTGTTGTATCTTCTGTTTCACCTGACCGATGGCTCACCACAACTCTATACGCGTTGATTGTAGCCATTTTGGCAGCCTTCCGCGCTTCACTGATAGTCCCTATTTGATTCAATTTCAATAGAAGAGCATTAGCTGCCTGTAGTCGAATTCCCTTAGAGAGTCTATCTACATTAGTCACAAAGAGATCATCACCAACTATCTGGACCTTCCCTCCCAATCTCTTTGTCAAAAGTGCATGTGCCTCAAAGTCTTCTTCTTGAAATGGATCTTCAATTGATTGGATAGGATATTTTGCGACAAGCTCTGAATAGAAGTCCAGGAGCTCACCACGTCCGAGTCTTCGACCATCGATCTGGTAATTCCCCATTGGGGATTGGTAGAAGCTACTTGCCGCGACATCAAGAGCAAGAGCTATATCTCGTCCAGGTTCAAGTCCAAGCTCCTCAACTGACTTGGTGACAAGATCCAAAGCTTCCTCGCTACTCTTTAGAGGTGGCGAATATCCTCCTTCGTCACCTAACCCAATGGAACCCTTCCCGTATTTCCTGTGAATAAGATCTCCCAAATGGTGATAAATCTCCGAACCCCATTGAACTCCCTCAGCGAAGTTCTTGGTTCCAATTGGAAGTATCATGAATTCCTGAATAGATAGGTCGTTACCAGCATGTTTCCCCCCGTTTATTATATTCATTAGAGGTAGAGGAAGTCGACGTACGTCAATACCCCCAAAATATTGGAATAATGGAATTTCGCTAGAGGCAGCAGCGACCTGAGCCACCGCAATAGATACTGCAACAATACCATTTGCCCCGATTCTGGTCTTGCGCTCACTTCCATCAAGCTCAATCATCTTCGCATCAATGTCAAGCTGATCTCTACAATCCATCCCTAGAAGTACCGGAGATATCACCTCGTTCACGTTTCGTATGACTTTGCGCACACCCCTCCCCAGGTAGCGTTTCGGATCATCATCTCTCAACTCATGAGCCTCAAAAGACCCTGTTGATGCGCCTGAAGGAGCCGCTGCTCGACCGACAGAAGAATTAGTAAATACATCAACTTCGACCGTTGGGTTTCCTCGCGAGTCAAGGATTTCACGTGCAAGTATTTGACGAATTGTGAATCTATCGATCAACTTCCTCACAGCGAAACTCTTGACATTTAAGCTCAGTAGAGAAAAACTAAGTCCACGCCATTTGAACCATCTCAGATTAACCGTTCACGCCAAGTAAGATCGCTCTAAGCTCATATAATACACCACTTAGGCAACCTTTTCGACCCAGATATAGTCGAGTTGTCAAAACTGGTCACTAGCACTCATCTGTTCTTTCTTGTTCCGTCCATGGGAAACCGGAAGTACTTGATCGCTGTCCCATCTTCTTGTTTCATATTCAGTGATGTGTGTCTCGTGCTGAAGCGTCCACGCAACCTCATCAAGGCCCTCAAGCAACTTCTTTCGTGGGAACGGCTCTATATCGAACGGAATTAGTTCAATTTCAGGACCTGTTATGGATTGTTCTTCGAGATTGACAGTGAGATAATATCCATCTACAGAATACACTTTGCGGAACAGGCTTTCGACCTTTTCATATGACAGAGAGACCGGAAGAACTCCGTTTTGAAGGCAATTGTTGTAGAAGATATCACTGAACGATGGTGCTATTACAACACGGAAACCATAATCGAGAATTGCCCAAACTGCGTGTTCACGTGAGCTGCCAGAGCCAAAATTCGCCCGCGCAAGAAGTACCTTGGATCCATGATATCGGGGTTGATTTAACACAAATTCGTTTCGAGGGTTACCCTGGGAATCATAACGCCAGTCGTAGAATAGATACTGACCGTAACCTGTCCTCTGTGTAAGCTTAAGGAACTGCTTGGGTACAATCTGATCAGTATCCACGTTCACCCGATCGATTGGAGCAACCATACCAGTTACAATCTTGAAGGGTTCCAACAGGAAATATCCACCATACCCTATATCCATTCTCGTACATCGACAAAGTGACCGTTTATCGCTGCAGCAGCGGCCATCAGAGGACTAACCAGATGTGTTCTTCCACCGCGACCTTGACGACCCTCGAAGTTTCTGTTAGACGTGCTGGCGCAACGCTCTCCGGGTTGGAGGACGTCAGGGTTCATTCCCAGACACATACTACATCCTGATTCACGCCATTCAAAACCTGCCTCCTTGAACACTAAATCCAGTGAACGGCGTTCCGCTTCGACTTTTACGGCCTTAGAGCCAGGAACCACCATAGCGCTGACTCCAGGTGCCACTCTCTTTCCTCTAATTATTCTAGACGCTGCGTCCAGATCCTCTATTCGAGCATTTGTGCAAGAACCTATGAAGACCCGGTCGATCTTGACTTCGGTGATTAGAGTTCCAGGCTGCAAGTTCATGTATTCCAGTGCGTTCTTCACAGCGTTCATAGATTCCGCGTCACTGAAATCTTCAGGAGATGGAATAGTACCTGTAACGTCCGTCACCATGCCTGGGTTTGTTCCCCAGGTTACCTGTGGTGTGATCTTCGAAGAATCCATAGTGACCATCCTATCAAACCGTGCACCAGGATCAGAACTCAGTTCTTTACAACGATCTACCATGTAATCAAAGTCTTTTCCTTTTGGTGAAAATCGACGCCCCGAGACATATCTGAAAGTTGTGTTGTCAGGAGCTATAATCCCGGCTCTCGCGCCAGCCTCGATAGACATATTGCAAATTGTCATTCGTTCTTCCATAGACATTTTTCTGATGGATTCCCCCCTATACTCGAGGACAGTTCCAGATGCACCGGCAGTACCGATCTCCCGTATTATTGACAGGATCACATCCTTAGCAGTAACACCGATCTGTCTTTTTCCGGTCACCTCAATGGCAAAATTCATCGGTCGTCTCTGCCAAATGCACTGTGTAGCAAGTACGTGTTCTACTTCGCTAGTCCCTATCCCAAAGGCTAACGACCCAAAGGCGCCATGAGTGGACGTATGACTGTCGCCGCATACGATCATCTGGCCTGGAAGGGTTAGGCCAAGTTCGGGACCTATCACATGGACTATTCCCTGATAGCTGCTCAGGAGATCGAAGAGAGTTATTCCAAATTCATTGCAGTTCCGCCTAAGAGCTTCCATCTGTTCTGCAGAGATAGAATCCTGAATAGGGAGATAGCGATCCTCCGTAGGGATATTGTGATCCATTGTCGCGAATGTCAAGTCTGGTCGGCGGACCGTTCTACCGCTCAAACGAAGGCCATCAAAGGCCTGTGGAGAAGTCACCTCGTGAACTAGATGGCGGTCTACGTAGAGAAGTGTTGGACCTTCCTCCTCTTCACATACCAGATGAGAGTCCCATATTTTCTCAAAGAGAGTCTGAGGCATCAGATCCAGTTCTAAGGATTTTGTGATTAGGGTATAACCATTTCTTCTTTGATCTATACGGACAGTCATCAAATCGGTCTATATACTTCCTCCGTTCTTTCTGCCGACTTGATGGAAGTACCAACAGCTATCACAATAGCTGGATCAGATTCTAGCGGCGGTGCTGGCATCCAGGCAGATCTAAAGACATTTTCAGCCCTTGGGGTCCATGGAATGAGTGCAATTACCTCAGTAACTGCTCAGAATTCACAAGGAGTCACAAAGATCCAAGATATAGACCCCGGAGTCATTCGTGCTCAGATTCGTAGTGTATCCAATGACATAGGGATTAGCGTCGCCAAGACAGGAATGCTTCACACAAGAGACATAATCGAGGTAGTGGTGAAAGAATTGGAACAGTTGAACCGACCTATCGTGGTAGATCCTGTCATGATAGCAAAGAGCGGTGCAAGACTGATTGATGAAATAGCAATAGGCGTCCTTAAGAATAAATTATTACCTTTAGCAACCGTCGCAACTCCTAATGCTGAAGAAGCATCCGCCCTAACGGGTTTCCCAATCACTAGCATTGAACACTCAAAGAAAGCAGCAACAGCAATAGCAAAGATGGGACCGGAAGCAGTTGTAGTTAAAGGAGGACATTTGCACTCAGGAAAAAAAGTTGTAGATATCCTCTTCTATAGAGGGAAACATCATCTCTTCACCTCAACGAAAATCGACACAAAGAATACACATGGAACTGGTTGTACCTTCGCATCGGCGATAGCAGCAAAACTTGCAAAAGGTGTTAGCCTGATTGATTCTGTTTCTTCTGCAAAAGAATTCATTACCGAAGCGATACGAAATTCCATTTCCATGGGCAAGGGACACGGCCCTGTAAATCCGATGGCGCCACTATTCCGCGAAGCTGAACGATATGGGATTATCAAAGAATTAGAAGAAGCAATCAGAATACTTGAGTCAAGTCCTAATCTTCCATCCATCATCCCTGAATCCCAAACTAACTTGGCCATGGCAATATCTGATGCCAAGGACCGGAGCGATGTAGCAGCAGTCAGGGGCAGAATAGTAAATATGGGCTATTCTGTAAAGGCCTCAGGTTGCCCCGAATTCGGTGTTTCAGGCCACGTAGCAAATACCATTATCACTGTGATGAAGTCACATCCTCAAGTCCGAGCAGCTATGAATGTCCGATTCGACGAGAAAATTCTTTCTATCGCTAGAAGAATGAAATTGAGTATTACGTTTTATGACAGGAGACAGGAGCCACCGGAGATTAGAAAGATAGAAGGCAGGACTACAGTATGGGGATCGGAACAAGCAATAAGAAGGCTGAACATGGTACCTGAAGTAATCTATCATCGCGGTGCTCTTGGAAAAGAACCCATGATGATACTGCTAGGAAATTCGGCTAGAAATGTAGCAATCCAGGCCAAGAAATTGGCAGAAATATACACTCATAAGACCTGATCTATTTCCTTTAGTTTGGACTGGTGAATTACCTACCTTGCGGACTTCAAAATGTCAACCAACTCTACAATGGCAACTTTCTTCTCCTCTCCATTGGCCATATTTCTAATGACGATCTTTCCTTCAGAATACTCTCGAGGTGCAACGATAAGCACTATTCCCACTGATTTACTTGCTGCATATTCCATCTGTCTTCGAAGAGGCCGTCGAAGTATATCCATTTCAGCAGGTATGTTATTTCTTCGAAGATCAGATGCAATCCCTGATGCAAAATGAACCATATTTTCACCAGTATATGCAACGAAAGTCAGATTTTCGCAGGTCTCGCTATTAACGATCCCATATTTTGAAAGAGCCAAAAGAGTCCTTTCTACTCCGCCGGCGGCTCCTGTTGCACCAAGTTCCGGCCGTCCAAAGGCAGCTGTCAGGTTATCATATCTCCCTCCCCCGGCTAGGGCGCCAATATCACGGTTTTGGCCGTCAAGAACTTCAAAAACAAAGCCACCATAATAGTCCAATCCGCGAACTATTCCCATGTTCAACAAGACATTGGGGACAGATCTTGCCTTCAGTGCGTCAGCCATTTTACCCACAAAGTGTGAACTGACTAATCCCTCGAGCTCACTCGAAATAGAGGTACTCCCAAGCTCGCCTCGAATTTTTCCGAATTCTATCAGTCTGGAGAGTATTTCTTCGTCAATTCCATGAACAGAGTACTCCTTTAAGATGTCCCCTGTAGGTTTCTCAGTTAACTTGTCCATGGCGCGTAGTAACAGCATTGCTGTGTCATCATTCTCAATCTTTAGATTGTGACGGATGAATTCATCAGCCAGTCTTCTATCGCCAATCTCTATTGATACATTTTGCAGTCCAAGCCGGTGGAAGAGTATTGAGGTAAACTCGATTATCTCGGCATCAGCGTCTAACCCCTTTGGACCCAAGATCTCAATGTCCCATTGGTAGAACCAACGATATCGGCCATATTGTGGTTCGTCGTACCTCCAATTTCCAGAATAGGCCGCTAACTTGACAGGTGATGGTAAATCTCTCCTAGAACAGACATAACGCGCTAGTCCTACAGTAAGGTCGAACCGTAATCCAACTTCCCGTCCGCTCTTGTCCTTGAAGTGGTAGATCTCTTCTCTGATTGAAGAACCGCTCTTAGCCTCCAGAGTTGATAAAAGCTCGAGAGTAGAAGGCTCCATTGGCTTGAAGTCGAAAAGACAACATACTTCGAGGAATATCGAACGGACTCTCTCGGCGGAGTCGACATCATGAGGCTCCAAGTCACGCATACCCCTAGGGAGCCGAAATGACATTGGAAGACTTGATCTAGATCTCTTATTTTAACCATAATTAGTATTTTCCATGGCCAACAGTCCAAACCATGTGAAAAACAACAGAAGTTGAGAATCAGTCAAGAAAAATTATCAAGATCTCTAGTCAATATTTACCAAGGTTTTCAGCGTCGTGCGTTTAGGAACTCAATCCCAGCTGAAGAGATAGGCAATCCATAACAAGTAACAATGTCTACGTTCTCACGCACATTATTCTATCTTTCAGTTTCTAAGAATCCCGGTGTGACATCAATGCGAATGTTCGCAGATATTGGTCCTCGTGCAGAGTAGGTATTAATTACATTAATGACATACCTCCCTGAACTCTCGGCCATGAAAGAATAATCACCGGTCTGTAAGTTATAGCCCCGCATAGGCGTTATCGTTCCATTAGGGCCATAGATCTGCAAATTCACGAGCTTTGTCGCGTTAACACTTACTTGTACAGATTCATACTTGGTCAGATTCAGTCTATACTCTTTAATTCCCTCCAGACTCACACTTTCATTAACAATAGAACCAATCTCAGGTTCACCAGCTTGCCAGCCTAATGGGTAATACATCACCGCACCTAGAGCAACCACAGCCCCCATAAGAAATAACAAAGCCAATATGAGTCGAAGGCGACCACGGGACTTTCTTCGCGCCAAGATAAACACCTACCCAGCTTTATCGAAGCCATTTAGTATTTCTATATGTTTCGCCAACTCCATACTTGGCGTGGTGCCTATATACCAAAAGTAACAAGACAACAAAGATCATGCGATCTTACAAGTCGACAGAGCTGATTATTCTACTGGCATTCATCCTAATAGCCCCGCTGGCTCCAATTTCCGGAGCAACTAGCGCGTTCTCCATTGTATCAGACAAAAACACCTATGTCAGGGGCGAGATTGTGTCAGTTACCGGCAAAGCTGGACCAGCAGAATTTGTTAACATCAATGTCTTCAATGATGATGAAAATCTAGTATGGACTTCTCAAATCATAGCAGATCTCAATGGCGACTTCGAACTAAATCTCTTCCGTTTTTCCCAAAATGACGGCCGCGACTTTGGAGAATATATTGTCGAAGCTACTGCTGCTGGCCAAAAGACAACGTCAAAGTTTACCTATGCTTTGTTCACGCTTGATGCCACTTCACTGATACATGAACCTGGAGATTTCCTCGAGATTTCAGGCAAGGCTGCAGAAGACATCATAGTCACAATTAGCCTACGAAACCCCACCGGCCAAATAGTTACATCCCAGTGGGTCACTGGAACGTTTTCTACCAAATTACATCAATTCGTAGAATCAAATTCATTGACACCATTTGGCATCTATTCTGTTGAAGCACAAAGTGAGGAAGAGATAGCGATCCACTCAATCCAGTTCCGTCCTGCTTACTCAGTTTCTATATCAGACGTTATCCTTTCAGATCAGATTGGTAATAGCATCAGCAACTCGAGCGAGAACATTTTCCACATGGTACTGACCAATATAACGAACGTCGACATAATTCCTCAATCTTATTCAGTAGTCCTCAGTGTACGAGATAGTTCAGAGTTGATAACTCAACTTTCCTTTACTGAGGGAGTGATTGAGTCAGGAACAAAAGAAGAACTAGGCTTCTCGTGGACGCCAAGTTCTTCCGGAAATTTCTCTCTTGAGATCTCAGTCAGCGATACATTCAACGGGACGCAGATATTATCGGTACCAAAATTGATTTTCGTCACTGTAACGGACTAACAGATGTCTTTCTACGAGGTATTGTGTTTCCACATCTTTGGATAGGTTCCAACCCGCATAATGACACGTTTTGTAGAGAAAGCAATTCCTCTCGTTTCCTCTGCGATCTCCTGGCTCGCCATTTCTGACTCTGCAATGCTAACAATCTCGCCTTTCTGAGTATACACCGCCACAACATCTCCCTTGTTAATTGTAGACGACAGCTTCAACACTCCTGGGATAGCTAGCTGTGCACCGTGGCAGATTGAATCCACAGCTGAGTCGCGTATGAAAACAGGTGGAAGAGACTTTGTCGCCTCTTCGACGGGCATAATTGCATTTCTAAGTTTCTCCTCAGACTTGTCTTCTTTCCAGGCAGCTATGGCACTTACTAGCTCATGGAGCTCAGTAATACGACCAGATTCATTGAATCCACTAACTCGCGTCCTTCTCAATTCTGCCATCGTAGCACCTGGACCTAAAGCCTCACCGATATCGTAGATCAGTTTTCGCACATATGTCCCCGCCTCGCAAGCTACTCTAAGAATGAGCAGGTTTCCTCTCTTTTCCAGCATTTCAAGCTCATAAATGGTTCTTGTGCGAGTCTGCCTCCGTACAGCTGAACGTTGGGGAGGACGTTGGTATATTTGGGCAGTGAATTCATCAAGTACTGTTTTCAACTGATTCTCGTTGACAGATTCGTGCAAGCGTGCTATTGCCTGGTACTCTTTAGTCCCAAATAATAGAATAAAGAGGACCTTCGTTGCTTCACCCAGTCCTGTCGGCAACACTCCTGTCACAGAAGGGTCCAACGTACCGCTATGTCCGGCCTTATCGACACCAAGGATTCTACGAACCCATGCCACGACTTCATGACTTGTCGGACCTGCGGGCTTATCAATTAGGAGTAATCCGTACTGGAGAAGCAATGGAATGGGACGCAGGCCAGGCGAACAACCATACCGATCATCTGTGCTCTCCTCATTTCGAACAAGAAGCTGCGGATCCTGGAGAATTGGAGAAGTGCTCAAAGCTTGTTCCTTAGAATAGCGATAGCTTCATCGGCCACTTCCTTATTTCCTATTCGTTCAGTGTTAATCACATGATCAAAGACGCTTAGATCTTCGCCTAGCGCCATTCCATAGAGACTAGCATATAGGCCACGATTTTCGATATCTCGTTGTTCAACGATCTTCATCGCGTTTACTAGTGGAATGCTGTCGCGTTTCGCTAGTCGGCCGGCCCGGACTTCAATATCCGCTTCAAGCCAGAACTTTATTCCCTTCTGCCAAATCCAAGGCAAAGTGTAACTTGTAATCACAGTACCGCCCGACTCTGCAGCAACAATTAATTTTTGGTCGATCAAGTGATCGAAGTCAGGATTAGATTTTCTCTCTGCAAGGAACCGCATACCTTCATCAGTATCCCACCAATCAGAACCCGATAAATGATACCCGCGCTCAATAGCGATTTCCTTTAAGGCATCACCGCCGGAGAGAAGGCGAAAGCCAAATGTTTCACCGATCATCCGAGCAAGTGTGGTCTTTCCAACAGCTGGCATCCCTGAAACTATAATGGCCTCCAAGGTCTTATCATTCCATGTTTTGGCCTAGTCCATTCCGGCGCCTAAAGCTTTGGTAATCATTCCACTTAGGGCCAACGAGCTAATGATGTACCATTGGAAAAAGTCCAATTGTGGACCTAAAGTGAAAAAGATCAATGGAATTTGTACTGGAGAAATCGCAAGAAATCCGCTGCCAATAATTCCACCAATACCATAGTAGGCGGCCATCAGAGGAATTAGAAAGAGCCCAGTTACCTTCATGTTGTCCATCATTATTTTTGCCTGAAGCTGATCCATCTGCTTCTTCTTCTTCATCATTTTCTCTTCTTTGGACTTGTTCTTGCTTGTGACGGCCTCTCTAAATTCCTTGTTGAATACCTTGAGTTCGCGTGTGACCCGTTTTGTTTTCTCTATGTCTGTCAGGTACTTCCGTCCAGCACCATACATGATATTCACTCCGATAGAGAGCAGTACGACGATCGCGGTTGAAAGAGGGGGGTCGATCATGATTTCAGTCCAGTACCTCGCGTGATTGTCATCGCAGCTTCATTTAAGCATCCATCACCATTTTGTACGAACATCATTGGTGCTCCAGACAAGGTAGCTGCTGCACAAAGCATGTTTCTAGCGATTGAAAGTTCATCAGATACCTCCTTTTCTGTTCCTAGATCTCTACCGCGGGAAATATCATTGGTACGCCTAGCCACAATCTCTTTTGGCGATGCCTCTACGAGTATGAGGTTTGTAGGTGAGAGAGTCGAAAGTGCGTTGCCAGGTAAGCCAGGCCAGTATCCTTCAGAAGATTTTATGAATAGATGAGTATCTACAAAGAGGACATCTGCTTCCACTTTAGCGATTTTTCGAGCTGCACTTGTTTGAAGTTCTCTCTGGTCAACAATAGGCAGATTACGTATAGCATCCCTATCCGTAATTCCCAATCTACGGGCTTCCTCCATCATGACTGACCCAAAGACAAGGTGTTCTACCTTCAATCCACTCTTCCTCGCTACCTCAACAGTCTGAGTAACGACCGATGTCTTCCCAACACCAGGAATACCTGCCACGACGATCCGCATCTTGTTCACCAACAACACCCGGCTTCTGAATCAGATATCACTATCGCCAATCCTACGT
>DAEN01000012.1 GCA_002495315.1 Thaumarchaeota archaeon UBA141 | reverse complement strand
GCCGCTTCCGCTAACATCTTCTTATCCTCTGGAGCCATCTGTTCACCTCTCAGTAAAGCCCTTGCACCAACTTCTACAAACGTCGCCGCGTGTTGGGCGTTACTCATAATGGCTCTGTAATCTTTTCTTGGACGATGGTTGTAGTTTTTGTAGTACTCATCGGGTGGAAATAAGTCCTTCAACTCCAATCCAACCGCATTACATATTTGTTCTGCACTACATCCTGCAAAGCAGTTCATTAACACCGCACCAGTATCTGCTGTAGTTAGTGATAGGGTTCTGCTTTTGCTTCTCTCGCTTTGGTGTACTGGGCATTTAGCCCTCCATCTTCCGTTATTACTCTCATAGACCAGATCAAGACGATCTAGAATGGTTTCTATTGGGCTAACTGTAGTAGCCGTTGTTATATTTATTGCCATATTTACTGCTCCCTTCCGTCATATGTGATTCCTCATTGTTTGAGAAGATTTCAGACCGTACTACCTTGTACGACCCACCCATGAATCCAAGCGTTACATCGCCAGTGGGTAGCACTTCTACCACTCGTATCACGCAAGGATCATCTTGTTCATCATTCTTATGAATGACGATAGATTGATTTGGTTTACGCTGTAGCAATAGCATCTATAGCAACCCTCTAGGTTTCATTCTTCCACTCGGCAATCCCAGTATTGGGGCTAGTGGATTGGGTAATCTGTAAGGTCGCCGTAAAGCCTTTTGTGTTGCTGTTTGTGTTGCTAAGGTTGCTCTGTTCCGATTCCATATTTTCTGAAGTTCCTTGTCTGTCAGGTTTTTTGGATAGACTCTTTTCTTTTTAACTGCTGGTTTGTTTACAACGGTTGCCTCTAATGCGCGATTCAGCATAGTCGCGAATTCTTTTGATTTATTCATAATTCCATCTCCATAGTAAACCGCACTAATGATTTAACATCAGTGGGATAAATTAAGTTGGGGAGATTAACTAGAGTTAGTTAATCAAGTGTGGCGCTGTCCTGATACCCGCGATGATTTTCTTCTCATCATCATTATCAGGCCATGCAACCTCTGGCGGTATTCCTTCAACCACTGTAAGTCTTGGGTGCTGAAAGGCGTATATCCTATGCAGTGTATTTCTAAAACGTTCTCGCACATCACCCGCATGGCGAATATGTGTTCCCAATGCATCATGGACACCAACCACTGCTTGGTTTCTTGGGGTAGATGCCAGTACCAAATGCATAACTGAAGCATCAATAGAATGGACAAAGTTGGGTGGAAACGCTGTCTTTATTGCATCCTGATCCGGTCTGTTATTTGGTTCCCATGCTGTTAGTCTTTTTTCATCATCCCGCTTACTTTCATTCTTACTCTTCCCTGCCCAGACTCTGACCCTCCGTTCATCCTCCTGCTGTTTGTAGCAATAGACTGTAAATTCTGATGGTGTTTCCCAAACAGAGTTTCTGTAGGTGGTATTGTCAAACCTTGCGTCAACCAACTGTTGCCAATTCTCGGTGTATCGCTCTGCGGTTGGTAAGGCTTGAATGATTCTGTTAATCATGCGGTGCGCGAAACTTAACCTTTGAGATGCCGTCATATCCTTCAGAAACTTCATCTCGCTTTTGTGGTAGTCCTGACAAGCAGACCAAGCATCGCCCCCATACGTCCACGGCATTAACGCCAACTTGATCAGTTTGCGTCTTTCGCCAGCCGTTAACTTTGCCCTGAGAAGTTCTGACGTACCATCTGCAATCTCTTGGTAAACGTCATGGTATTCGTCGCAAAGATTTACATCACACGCTAGTTTTGTATCTCCCATTATCAGTGCAATATGTTGTAAACAAGATGTGCTTTGATCCACTTCGACTATCAATGTGCTTTTGTAGTTTGGATTTTCCTTTAATTCAACAAGTTCCATACAGGTTCTAATGAACTGCCACTTGTCATCTGCCTGTTTAGACCACTCTGAATACCATTTAACAGGATACTTGCCCCACTTAATAAACTCTTTCTCCTTCTTTTTTGCCTGCTTTTCAAGGTCATCAGCAGTACCTTTCATTCCAAATGTATTTGCAAGATGTATCCACAGATATTTCATATCTCCCTTGCGCGGTTTCTTTCCTTCGGCAAATTCAATCAATCCCCGCTGTAGATCATCGGCCTGATAATTCAGTTTGCTCTTGCTGAGATAGACTCTGCCCCTGTAATCAAGATGGCCACGTTGATAGAAAGGTTTATCACCTAACTGATTTGCACGCTTTATTGTCTTGTAGAAATCTTTGTGCCTGATCTTCAGAAGTTCTTGGGCTTTGGCGTTTTCATACCATCTATGCCAGTATTCTTTTCTTACAAGTTTTCGCGCTTTAGTAAGATGCCGTCTCTTATCTTCATCCGGTAATGGCCTTAATCCCCTCTTCTTCCGCTTCCTATCCTGTTCCTTTTGCTGACTCCACAAATGATTGAGGTAGTCTATGGTGCGGTTCTTCAATGGCAGATCAGCCCACTGAAATTGAACATTTCCATCAGAACCAATAGCGTCACCTCTTTTTCGGGTGCTACGCTCCTTCTCTAATACCTCTTGTTCCTTGATCAGGCGCCTATCTTTTTCCTTTGGTGCTTTTCTTTTATCGTCACCAACTTCATTCAAGACGTTTAGAAGTTTCTGGTTAATACGGTATGCATTAGATTCCAGTTTGTTTACACCGCGAACCCATGCGTGTATGCCAACTCCGCGCATGGTTGCCATGTCATCACTGTCTGCTTGCCAAATGTCTACATGATCTTTTGCAAAGCCCTGTTTAATTCTGAATCCTTCCATAATGCCGGGTGGCGGATCAGAAATTCTAAATTCAGATTCTGATGGTTCCCATACAGTCTTTTTAAGTTGCGGGAAAGATGGCTTAACCAACGTTCTGCCTTGATCATCTACTCCGCTTGTCCAAGCGGGAAAAGGCTTATCACTGGTGTAGGGATTACTTTCTGGGTATTCCAGAATTTCTTTCTTTCGCGCTACCAATGAAAATTCAAATCTATAGGCCGACCTTAATATGTTGTATAAGCGGTAGTATTCCGCTTTGATCAAACAAGATAAGAGGTAGCCTCCCAGTTGAAAATCTTCTTTCCATGTAAGTCTCCATCCAAAATGCTGACTTACTGCCTCCGCCGCTTCAAAGCACGAAGCAACTGCTTTTTTGCCATCAAACTGGATTCCTAGCAGTATTTCCGCTACTTCAGTGGGTACTGTTGAATCTTTAGGCCAATCATCAGGCACCTTACGGCCACTGCCCCGCTGTAGGATTTTCATTCCATGACGTCTTGCACCACCGCCACGCGGGTCTTTCCTGACTATATGCGCCAGATGGTCTACTAGATCAGATGGCGATGTCATTCTCTATTACCGTCCACAACTGAAGTATAGAGAAGGTGAGCGCAGATTCCATAGAACGACCTTTACAAGCATAATTGCTCAAGTCCACCGCATATATTAGACGGTGCAAACGGAGCAATCCTTACTCCGCCACTCACCAGTGGTTGGAAACTATTTCGTCTTACGGAATCCCCTTTTATGATTCCGATTACCCACTTTGTTGTTATAACTGGGGCAGGCCTAGCGGTAGTCAGCCGCCAGACCCTATGGCTATATCCAAACCAATTCCCAGTAATTTGAAAACGTCGCTAAAACGTCGCTAACTTTTGTCACTTTCTGTCCATTCCTGTCCTAAAACGACAGTAATGAATCAACCTAGACACGGTTGCTGTTTCCCGAACATCGC
>DAEN01000044.1 GCA_002495315.1 Thaumarchaeota archaeon UBA141 | reverse complement strand
AAAGTAGTACCCAAGACGGAAAAGAAAGTAAAATCGTGATAACTGCTTAGAATATCAGATCTACATGATCGATTTAGACATATTCATGACAAAAGAGCTATCTAAACACTTCAAAAAGCATGGGTACATTCGTTGAACATCGGGAGAGACTGAATGTGAATTATCACACACCGCTAGCCAAGTTTGCAGGAAAGAAAGCATCTTCAAAATACACTCAGAAGAGCTTCACGGGATCTAGAAATCATCGTTGGTAAGTACACATGGTCTTGACAATTGACCCTGAAATCTGGATTGCCTATCACGCCCTGATTATAGGCATCATTGGAGTTGATCTTCTTGCTGGCATCAAACGAGGACATGCTCTAACCTTCAAGGAGGCGAGTAAGTGGGTTGCCCTGTGGGTTACCATTGGTATCCTTTTCGGCTTTTTCGTTCTATTCTCCTTTGGAGCCGAAGCGGCGGGCCTGTATTATGCAGTGTATGTCATAGAATATACTTTGACATTGGATAACCTCTTCGTGTTCATGATCATATTCAGCTATTTTGGGGTGCCGAAAGAAGCACGACCAGTGGTTTTGTATGCAGGGATTCTGGGAGCCATAGTCATGAGGGCAGGTTTCATTTTTGGTGGACTAGTTCTCATTGAAAGATTTTCTTTCATGGTCTTCGTTTTTGGAGCCATCTTGTTCTACTCCGGGATAAAGTTGGCGCGAGCAGGTAACGAAACTATGGCGGTGGAAAAGAGTCCAATAGTACAGTGGGCAAGAAGGATTCTGCCCATATCAGATGAATACGAAGGCGTCAAGTTCATGGTGAAGAAAGGTGGCAAGCTGATGTTTACGCCGCTGCTAATTGTTCTACTAATGATCGAGAGCAGTGACATCATGTTTGCTTTCGACTCGGTTCCAGCTGCCCTTGCAATTACAAATGAATTTTTCTTGGCTTACACCGCAAACATATCGGCGGTCCTTGGGATTAGGTCTCTGTATTTCCTTCTTGATGCCTCCATGTTGAAGTTGAGGTATATCAACAAAGGACTTGCAATAATTTTGATCTTCCTGGGTACAAAATTCTTCTTAAGTGGATTAAACATTCACATCTCCACCGTGGAATCCCTAGCTGTCATCTTCACCATACTGATAGTATCGATAGTCACATCATTAGTGATAAAGCCAAAACGCTCAAAGAATGGATGAAAGGCTTACCGGACCATAGGTTTGTGATAAGATATGGTCATTTGGGGCCTTTCAAGAATCAAAATCGTGAGTTGGATTGTTGAGCCAGGATTCTGAAAAAGCGAGCGAGATTGAATCCCTTCAAGATCTTCCAGAATGAGAAGAAAGATGTAGCTCCTGCGAAATCCGTCATGGCCTCTGAATTATCGAGTTGGCTAAACAAGAAGAAAGGTGCCGAATTTCAATATGCCTGTTCTGAGGCGACAAAGATCTGCAGTAGGACTATCGAGATCTGTTCGGTAATGTCGAAAAGTTCCGAGGACCTAACAAGCTCTGAGGTCACAGTGAATGAACTCACTGAGAAGTACTTGTCAACGATTACGACCGCCAAGGACACCCTTGGAAGAAAAATCAAGACCATCACTGCGAATATGGAACTCCCAGAGATCACCACGTTTGAAGATATAGTTAGATCCCGCGACCTGGTTCAACAAACCATTGTCCAGCTAGGAGAGGCAGTAACAATCCATGGACGGTACATATCTTTATTCCCCAAGCGCGAAATCAAAGCTCTGCAAGAGACATTAAAGGAGATGGTTGGAGAACAATCTCAATTTCAACAGATAGTGGATGAAAACTCAACGCAGGCAGAAGAAATTCAAAGTGCAGGCGAAGAAACAGAGCAACTAATTCATCTCATAGCGAAGCTCGAACGTGACAGAATACTTCTAGTAGATCTGCAGAAAGAAATCAAATCCCTCGAGCTCGCAAGAGTAGACGCGACTCATGATATCAAAAAGATGGAGGAAAATGAAGTCACGGCAAGAATTCCAGAGCTCAAAGAAGAAGTACAACGGCTGAAAGAGACGTTAACAAGACTGGATGCTGAGCTGATGGGCAAAGTTTTGATATTGTCGAGGCCTTTAAAGAAGTACAGCTATATAGGAGAATTGGAGCGACCGAAACGGAAGATCCTCGAGGACTATTTAGACAAACCACTCGATACTCTTAGGAGTGATGGAAACCTCATCATAGTGGAAATCCTTGCAGATCTAAAAAAACAGATACAGGATGGGAAAATAGAGCTTAAAGATCCTTCCAAAGCTCTTCAAAATGCAGATGAACTATTAGCCTACGTGGGTGAGTTCTTAGACAGATACGAGCCAATAGAAAGATCAATAGAACGAAAGAGAGAAACAATAAACGCGGCAACTTCAAGAGAACTGGACAATCTAAGGACACAGCTCGCGTTGCTAGATAAGAACAAGAAGAACAAAGAACTTGACGCGGTCGATCTCAATACAAGAATCAAAGGAGAACAACAATCGGTAGTAGAACAAATAGCAGTAGTTGAAGAGAAAATCGAGCAAGCCTTGGGTGAAAATATTAAGATCCAGACCTGAGTTTGGAGCGAACGCCAAAATCAGACATAATCAGATAATATTTGTACCTGATTCTAGTAATTTCTGAGTAGATGTCCATGATGGAAGAAATTTACAAACAGCTTCTTGCATTACTCCTGCATTCCGACCCCCATCATCTATTGATGACATTTAGCGAATCTTTAGTAGACGATAACAAACTCGTAGAACTGAGTACATAGACGATGTGGCGAAAATATTCTGGATAGAAATGACGTGTCTATTCTCCCATTACTTGAACCACGATGTTTCTAGAGCGACTGCGTATGTCAAGTTCGACGAAGACGATCTGTTGCCAGGTGCCCACGAGTAGTTGGTGTTTTCGGAATGGGACTGTAAGACTGGGACCAAGAAGAGAGGCCCTGACATGTGAGTGACCGTTTCCATCGTGCCAGGTTTTTTCATGTTCATACGTTAGATGCTTGGGCACCAGCCTCTCCAAGGCTGCAGGAAAATCTTTCCGTAATCCGGGTTCATATTCAATCGTGGTGACAGCTCCTGTTGAACCGGGGACAAAGATTGTAACGATACCATCTGACAGATCGCTCTTTTTCACTACATCGACAACTGCTTGAGTAATGTCAACTATGTCGGTCTCTTTGCACGTCTTGAGGTTCAAATCCTGAGAAAATATCTGCATGTCTTCTCTTCCTATCCGAGCATCAGAGCTTGAAGAAATAACCTTCTCTCGTCATAAAGAATATTGATGTAAACATTTCTGTCTGTGACCTTCTTGTGAGTCATCAGTATTCACATATCCAGAACCTGTAAGATCAGCATTTTGTAGAGAGGTGGAGACTATATCGACAGTTGGACGATCACTTTTAGTGATCTCTGGAAGGCGCATTGTGTTCCTTAATTATTAAGATTGAAGTCCCACAAACCCTATTGTTAATAATCAATTGTTAGTATTTAATAATATCCGCACATAGACCACGGGGTATGGCTCTGGAAACTCTGACAATCCTGTACATCTTAGGTGCCATAGGAATAATCACAGCCATTCCCTTGATTAACTTGCTCTTCGTGTCGAATCGCAACATCGTAAAGGCGTTAGATCCGCTGTTAGCTCTAGCTGCAGGAGTCTTACTTGGGAATGCTTTCTTTCACCTGATCCCGGAAGCAATGGAAGTAGTACCCGGCTCTGAACTGTTGTACATAGTGGCACTAGGTTTTGTAACCACTTTCGTAATCGAAATAGTCATGCAATGGCGAAATCACCTTCGACCACTTGCACAAAAAACGAAACCCGTGGGATATTTGGTTCTCTTTGACGACATGATCCACAATGCCATTGATGCAGCAGCCATCACCGCTACTTTCCTCATCTCTGTACCTTTGGGAATCTTCACTACTCTTTCTGTTGCTCTTCACGAGATCCCTCATGAGTTAGGTGACTATGCAATTCTGATCTCTGCTGGGTTCTCTCGCAAAAAAGCCCTGTTGTACAACTTTTACTCCGAGCTAGTAGCATTTGCTGGCGTAGGTATTGTACTAATCTTGAATGTCAATTTAGAGAGTTTAGCTTCATTTTCAGCATTCTCCGCAGGGGTTTTCCTCTATGTTGCCGCAGTTGATCTGATTCCAGAGTTGCATAAAAGTTCGAATAAGAGATACTATACAGTAAATTCTCTCATAGTAGTCGCTGGACTCTTGTTCATGCTTGGTTTAGCCAGTTTCCTCCCTGAAATTCATTAGACTAGAATCTTTTGGACGAACTCCGTAGACAAACCATGAATACAACTAACTAGAAATCAATGATACTTGGATACGCGGATACCTAAGGAGAACGCTAGAGCAGTTCCTATCTTTACCTCTCAAAATTATCAAGTGGCCTTATTGTTACAAGAGTTCCAGGCTCGGAGCATTTTTATTCTAGCCAAATGGAGAAGATGTGTCTAAGCGCGCCTAAGCCGATAGGTTTGACATTCTTTGAAAGCACCCATCTTCAAACTCGACGGATCTTCTGGAACTGAACTAGAGCTGCCGCAGATATTTTCTGCTCCTGTGCGGCAAGATCTTGCCAGTAGAGTTTTCTGGATGGCCTTTACACATAAGATACAACCCCAAGGTGTAGACCCATGGGCGGGTATGCGTACCTCAGCCAGGACATATAATCCCCCAACGGGACGAGGAATATCTCGGGTTCCACGTGTCCAAGGTGATCGTCACCCGCGATCGGGAATGGCAGCTGGTATCGCTAGTGTTGTCAAAGGTAGACAGGCTCACCCTCCTCGCTCTGAGAAGCGCATCTGGAAACGCATAAACCGAAAAGAGCGAAGGTTAGCTATAGCAGCTGCTATTGCAGCCACCGCTAGAAAAGAACTGGTGAATGCTAGAGGCCATCGCGTAGAAGGAGTTGCAAACTTGCCACTAGTGGTCACTGACAGCATCCAGAGCCTAACAAAAACAAAGGATCTTCGCTCTTCGCTTCGGAGTCTGGGACTAACTGAAGAGCTCTCTAGACTAGCTAAAGGCAGAAAGAGGAATTCAGGCAAATCTGCACTCCGGGGACGAGTTCACCGTGTGCCTACAGGCCCCCTTTTAGTAGTAGCTGATGATCAAGGTATCAGTAGAGCTGCTGGAGCCCTAGGTCTAGACTCAACAAGAACCAAAGATCTCAATATCACGCTTCTGGCTCCAGGCGGTGAGGCTGGTAGACTCGTGATCTGGTCAGAGTCAGCAATACAGCAAATCTCTCCGGTGATACAAGACGCAGGAGAAAGGCTATTCATGTGTGCTACGGCAAACCGATGATAATTGAACTTCACTAACACGTAAAACAAAGCTCAATAATAGAACCGTCGAAGCTCAAAGAGCGATGCGCCACGGCGAATAACTATATACAATAAAGTTGGCTATTTATTTCGAGAACATAAAATACATAACGTCTACCGCATCCTTTACTGACATGTCTTTCGAATGCCGTGACTAACTCGTCTACTAGCTGGTTGAAGCAACTAGAACTACGCCGACAATGACTAGTAGAACAGCCAAAACGACCATGCGATTGATTTTCTCTAGTTTTGGTATGAAGATATGGCCCATGACCAAAGTGAAGACGCTTGTCGCGTTTGAGATCGGGCTAATGATCACGACTGGTGCGACGCTAAACGCTAAGAACCGGAAGATCTGAGCTGTGCTTTGGAAAACACCTGATATCAATAAGATTGTTAGCACTCGTTTGTCAACACCCGCAATTATAGTTCTTCCTTTGATATGAACCAAGACTGGAAGAGATGCCACTAGTCCGAAGAAAACAGAAATGAGCGTAGCTATGATGGCTGATTCCACTCTAGTCACGCCCAGTTTTATGATCAATGGAGTCACACCCCAGATTGCTGAGGCTAGCAGAGCTCGACTTGCTCCTCGAATAATCTGTTGCTTGGAAATTCCGGTGCTTTCCTTTGTCTCGCTTCGAGAGATTGCGACAACTCCTAGCACAACTAAGATCGTTCCAATACCTAGGGTAGGCGTCATCGTTTCTCCCAGCAATATGACAGCTAGCGCAGATGAGATGATGACATTTCCCTCTATTATTGGGCTGACTCGCGACGGCCCCATGATCTTTATGCTTGAATAAGTGAAACTACGTGCAACTAGAAAATGAAGGATCCCCGCAAGGGCAAGATATAGAAGGCTTAGCGGATCAAGATTGTAGGGACGCAAGAAGTCACCATTGGCGACAGCAAATAGTGCAGTTACCGGGACAGCTACCAGTAGAGCTATGAATACACCAGTAACTGGATGTGCGCCTATGAGGCCCTTCCTAGCGAGGACGTTTCTAGATGCTAGACTAAGGGAACCGGCCAGAGAATACATTATCGCACTTATGTCAACCACGTGAGGGTCCTACTCACCCCGATGAAATCATAACCACAACTGTCTGGAAGTATATAATGCTAAGAGAAGTCTGTTTCTAGATATGTGGCATATTGCTCACTACCATGTTACCACAAAAACAGGAGCCTAATTCTGCACGCGTACGTGTGGTTAAGAACAAGGCTAGCGCATCAAGACTAGTTCGCCTTGATTGAAGACTCTGTTATATTCTATGGTCATCGTAATGTTTCTGCCACCAA
>DAEN01000086.1 GCA_002495315.1 Thaumarchaeota archaeon UBA141 | reverse complement strand
TAGCGTCATTCGGCGCAACTCCTAAGCCCAAGCAAGTGAAGATGGCTGATGAGAAATATCAGACCATGTACGCCAATCTACGGATGGGGATCACCCCACTTGATACGGAGAAATCTGAGGCTAAGGCCATAAAGTGGAAAGAACTTGAACATGGCTATCGCCTGACCGTAGAACAGTTATTTGAAGAATATTTTGAAGTTAAAAAGGCCAATAGAGAGCAAGCAGGATGGGTTGCTGATAAGCAGAGATACAGGAACCATATTCATCCCATCATTGGCAAAGTATTTGCTGAAGATGTACGCCGACGTGATCTGAATAAAATAATCCAGCGGCTGGTAAATGCAGAGAAACTGACACAGGCTCACTACATTGCACGATTCTTGAGGGCTGTATGGCTGTGGGCTTTCCGCTATGACCCTGAAAAGTACCCACTGAATCCAGAGTTAGCCGCTAGTCTTGATGCGCCACAAATATCAAGAGGCGAAAGAGTCGCAACAAAAGCAGAACTGACCAGAATCCTCCAAGTGGGTAGCCCACTCAGCAAGGCTCTGCTTTACATGGGCAACAGGAGGATGGATACACGGCAGATGGGATGGGATGATTTTGATGAAGATGATAAAAATTGGCTTGAGATACCAAAAGAGAAATACAAAAGAAAGGAAAAGTCACACCGTATCTACATTACCGACACTGTACTAGGTCTGATTGCAAAGGCTCAAGAGATTGCGCCTAGTAACACATGGTGCTTTGTGGGAGCCAGAGGCAACTGCATATCACAAGGCACACAGTGGAAACAGTGGCAGGAAATAGAACTTGAAGAACTTAGGCCGAAGAATGAAGAGCATAGCCTCAGGATGCAGGATGTCCGTCGTACATTCTTTAGTTGGATTGAAGAGCATTACTCATATGAGATTGCTGGTGTAGTTTCAGGCCATGTTAAGCCCGGCATCGGCAGGACGTATGGAAAGTATGAATATAAAAAAGACAAAATTAAAATAATGAAACGGTGGGAGAAGTATTTAAATTCACTGTGTAGTTAAGTTGTACCACTAACTGTTCTGGTTAGTGTCCAAAAATATATTTAAAGGCGCCACTGTCTAATATATGCAGTGAAGGAACTGTTACCACTGGTGAGTGGAGTTGGTTCTGTTCTCAGGCCAACTAATAATGCGGTAAGGCAATGCCGCATAGCCTTGAGCGTATACGCTTGTAAAGGGCAGTCTAATGTAAGGCAGTTCCGTTGCGCCTCCTTTACACTAGGAGTTAATGAAATGGAAACTATTGAAAGATGGAACTGCAAGAAGCGCTAATTGAACCATTTCGCCTAAAACTTGCTAGCCGTTTGCAAAACCATAGCGGATTTACCAAAGGCAAACTAGGTTGGCAATGGTTGGATCAAGACAATGTGGAGTGGTATGAGGCGGCAAGGATTGCATTAGAAGAATTAGAGCATCGACGTAAGGCTACTCAAACGTGCTTCGCTATAGCAAGACGTATCTTGTATGAACATGGCTTACGGAAGGATACAGACAGTCAGTTCAAGATTGGTGGTTACTGTCTGGAACAAATGGTTCTTGCTGACTGGTGTTGGATTGAATGGCATCCTGATAAAAAATCACATGTCGTGATGATCAGAGATGACACTCTGCTGAAATCACCAAGACAAAATTCCTACACATCATTCAAACCATTTGAATCATGGACAGCGCCTTACTCTTCTGACGGAAAACAACTGGTCAAGCCATCAGAGTGGACAGAGTGGGAACCACCTGACTGGCACTTCACTGGTAAAGCACCTACTTCCGGCGAAACAAGATTATGGCATCCATTTATTGAAGCACTGTTCACTGTTGATGATGGCATTCAACGTGATTCACTGATGACAATGGGTCATCAAAAACAATATGTAGATCAGGATGCACCATTACTCTGGGTAAACGCCGTCAATAAGTTGGAACGTAACAGATACCGTATCAACCAGCCCATGCTGGAACTGATTCAGAAGTTGGATAAACATTTCCCGCAAGGCTATGTTGATAAATCAGCCAGCAAAATGAAAAATCCTAAGGGTAAAAATAAGAAGAGAAAACAGGATAGGGAAAAGTTTGATTCATTATTGCTTGAAGCAGACAGACTAGTAGAGGGTGGAACTTTCTATCAGCGTTGCCACCTTGATTACAGGGGAAGAATTTATTTAAGTCGTAGCACCTTGTGCTATCAAGGCGATGACCTTGAAAGATCATTAGTTGAATTCGCCGATGGCGTACCTCTTGATGACGCATTTCTCCCATACATTGAATATGATCGTCTTGAAAAACCATTTCCCGTATCAGAAGGTTTCAAGTGGTTACTACTTCATGCGGCTAACCTCTATGAAGTACCGTTTGACGAATCAAAATTAACTTCTGTAATCAACACTGAAACAAAAGCAGATGCAGAATTAATTGCTCAAACTCTTGATGGCACATCGCCAATTACAGATCAACGTATTGACGTAGCAATAGAACATCTTGATGACTGGGTACGCTACGCCAACGACCCGCTAGACACTATCTTGGAGTGGACTAGGAGTGAAAGTGGCGATGACCTAGATGATCCGTTGCAGTTTATTCGTGCATGTATGGAATTACGTGATGCTTTGGAACATGAGCAACAGCAGTTGAAGAAGAAGGCGAAGAAAATAAGCAAGAAGAAGATGGAAGCGCTAAAGGAAGAATTAATTACGACTGATAGAGACACTATGCAAGTAATTAGGGAGTATGGAAACCTTCAAGCGCCATTCATCTCCCA
>DAEN01000034.1 GCA_002495315.1 Thaumarchaeota archaeon UBA141 | reverse complement strand
TCCTACTAGCTCAGCTAGCTCTCGCCTTGCAGCAGCACCGAGAGCTTCTGCAGCTGCTTCCGGGGAAATGTGATTGATATGTACTCCAGTTCCTCGTTCAAAACCCGATGCTTTGGATAATTGGGGATATATCTCAATGTGCCAGTGGATCTGTTTGGTAGTTTTCTTTTCAGATGAAATGTGAAAGACAAGATTGAAGGCTGCATCGTTGCTAACCTTTGCAAGTCCTCCCAGGGTTGACCGCAGGATTAACGCAAGATCCTGGATTTCTTTTTGACCAATCTTCAAGAAACTCGTTTGATGTTTCTTGGGGAAGATCCAAAACTCAAGGGGATGGGTTGGGGCCCAGGGTGAAAAGGCTATGTGATGATCGCTTACTAGAATTTGTCTGGGTCCTCCTGTCTCTATACTCACAACTGAACACATTGGACAGACTCCAAGCTCGTACATGGATCTCTGCATGGTCTGGGCTTCATTTTCGATTATGGGTGGGAGTCTCGGTAAGGTAATCAATTCGAGGTGCGGATGGGAAAATGCCGCTCCTGCGTCTGCGCGATAGTTGATGAAGATGCTTACATATGCTACACCTCGTTGTGCGTATAGCCATCTAGTCTTTTCTTGTATTGTGGCTAGAACACTTCCCCATTGATCTAATGGAATTTTGGAGAAGCTAAGAGAATGTTCCGGGGTGGCTGACGCGACATAATGGTATCCTAGAGCTGGCTCGCTATACAATGGGCTCTCTCCATAGTTAAGAGCCGCCTGAGGACTCAACGCTGGATTGATACTCTGGAATACCCTTACTGACCATCCCTTGACGCGGTCTGGCTCCTCGTCAGCTAGCTTCACAAGAGTTCCCTCTTGTTGCACCAGAACTAGATCTGCGGGCGGAGTCATACTTTCATTACCAGGACACAGTGGGCATTTCGATTTATTTTCTGATTTTCGTGACGTAGTAGTAAAATCAGAAGAATGCTTCGACCGTTCTGTTGAGACTATTACCAGTTGGTCTGAAAAATAGTCCTTTCGAATCTCAGTCAAATTATATCCTATCCTCTATCCTTTCACTCTATCGTCGCTTTGATGGATGTGCCGGCGTAGTCGAGTTCGGATTGTCAGTTTTTCTCGTCCTCGATGCAAGAATTCTTATCTTTTTTTATCCTCCTAGATGATTTCAATCTCTAACAATGAGTCGGATGTCTGATAACAATTTGACATGCCACTATGGCAAGGGATGGTAGCTCTAAAAATCTTCTCTCCTCCAGCTATTTGCGGAGGTTTAAGATGATTGTGATCTAGTTCTATTTTCCCCAAAAGAAGTCTTCCAGCTTAGTATCGCCGACTATTTCGCTGAAACTAATTCCCATCGAGTCAAGTAGTTGGTCAAAAGTTGCTTCTAAAGATTCTGCATACTTGTCTGTGTCAATTTCCTCCATTCTTGCCATAGATGTCGGCTTCACTCCTTCTTTAGACGTTGTCTTGACATATGACACAACAGTTCCTGCCTTGATCTCCTCAACATGGCTACTTACTTCTGACTGAGTAGTTGTCTTGCCATATTTCTCAATATCTTCTCTCTTATCTTTCGTGCTACCTCCTTCCAATAACTTAGCTGCTCTGACGTGCTGGGGAATAGTACCTTTGTACTGGCTCGTTTGTCGACTCATCATGACATTGAACGCTAATTCTTCAATTGGAATTTCTCTTCTTTTCAGAGCCTGGTAACAATGTCTTGCGTCTTCTCTTATTTGTTGTTTAGACTTTTCAAAATCATGGGGTGACGTCACTCGACTAAGTGTTGTTACTGCCTGTTGAAACGCCTTCTTGATGAATGGCGGTGTGTGACTCTTTTTACCCGTCATTCCTTTGATGTCGACAGTTCCATCCTTTTGTACTCCCAAATAGTTCTTCTTCCTGTCACTGAAGGCGACGTAACGAAAGACTTTTTCCAAGTCCAGCTCGATATCAAGCTCCTTGTCTGCCCATTGAGTGATTGTGGTAAGCTGCTGTTCACTGGGTGACCTTAGAAATAGAGAGTCAGTATCACCGTACAAAACTTCGATGTCCATTTCTCCGGCCTTTTCGATCGTCCTTTGTATGGCATTTCTGCCAAGGGCTGCAGTGGCGTCGGCAACAGGTAAACAATATAGGCTGAACTTCTCATACCCCATCACTCCGTAGCTGGCATTCAATATGACTTTGAGGGCCTGAGATATCACGTTCTGGAGACTTTTTTCATCCTGACCGAGCAGTTGGTTTTTGGCAAGTGGTTTGTAATAGTTAACACGGAGATCGCGTAGGGATCCAATCACGAGTGAGGTTAAACCGGTGCGCTTTTTGCAGACCCAGTGATCCGTCTCGGGGACGGTCTGGGATTTGCATTCCTCATGAGGACATCTGATGGTTTCGTAAGAGAGATTATGTACCTTTATGATGCTAGGATAGAGCGAGGCGAAATCAAGGACGGCGACTTCGAAATGTATTCCTGCCTTGGGTTCTACAACTAATCCGCCTTTGTACTTCTGTCCTTTGATTATTGCATTTGTATCTGAACCGCCCTTTTTCTCTATATCCTCTGTTGTGGGTATCAGTGCCCCTGTCCTTCGATGTTCGAAGAACAATAAATTGCGGATCCAATTTGATACTGATAGTCGCGATACATCAAATAGTGGCATTCTGGCAACTCTTGAAATGACTAGGAGTAGCTTCATCAGAATGCTATCGCTGAATTGAGTCAAGCGAAATGTAATTAGGGCGTCATTGTAGCAATACCTCGCGAGTTCGTTATAAGACAAATCATTCAGCGATCCTTCAAACTTGACCTTTGATTCATTGATCAATGACTGGCTAATCGCATTTAGTGTGTGTTCAGAGTACTTGTTTCCGAAAGCATAGATCTGTATTGATCGATTAATGAACGTCCTGTAAAGATCAATGTGTACTCCATGTTTTAGATGGGCAAAGAGCTTAGCGAGAGTTATTGGTATCTCTTCTTGACTAATATTCTTCTTTTTCGCCCTATTGGCTAGGTATTTTAGGTCGAAGTCGTCTCCATTATAAGTCAGAAGTATGGGGTATTCTAGAATCCTAGTAAATACCGATCTAAGGAGCTCCTCTTCGTTTTTCTTTCTGTAGATCTTGAAGGAATTATCAAGAATCTGGTCTCCTTCCTCTATACCTTCTCTCTCTAACACATAGACTTCTGAAGTTCCATCGTTTCCTGCCAGACCAACGGCTATGACTGGATAATCTGCGTCTTCGGCATTAGGAAATCCTTCCTCTGCATAGACTTCGATATCCAGGGCAACTCTCTTGAGCTCAGGTAGTGGTTGATTTAGCAATCGGGCCCAGTCCAGGATGCTACTGCGGTAATCTTCAGAAGAACGATCTAACACCTGTTTTAGGCTCTCACGCATTGTCTCAGAAACCTCAAATTCGACTGGCTGGATTTTGGAATCAGATATTTGATAATAGGTACCAGGAATCAGATTCCGGTCATACATGAAGTTCTCTTGGTATGGTATTTCACTTTCATAGGAGCTATGTGGCTCAATAGATCTGAGGGTATCTCGGATATTCTTACCGTTGCCATCGGGGCCACGGTCAGTTTCGCCACCAATAGCTCCTGGACCTGTGCCGATAATCCTGGTCACAGGGATATCTGAATCATTAATGAGGTCATGTTTCAAAACCTGATTTATTTCGAGCACGTCTTTTCTGTTCTTTAGGTCATGGAGCGAGTCAGGAGGCATTTTGGTCAGGCAATACGGCTTGTGACCGGTGTCATCATACCATGTGAATATTTCTTGGGTTTTGGGGTCGTAGAACTTTAACTGAGCGACCTTCTTCTTCACATCGTAGCCAGCGTCGATCAGGATGGAAGGGGGTAAATTACGAGAATGTCTAATCCGAATCTCTTGCTTAGTAGCTACATCTTCTTCCTCTGCAGGCATAGACGTCCTCTATGACTAATATTTGCAGTTTATTAGAGATTTGTAACGCTTGAAGAATATCACGTTCGCAATAACTTTTCTCTAACCGTTGTCATCTTCAAATTAGCTTGGAAATCGGGCCTTTCATTGCCATTCCTTTTTGATAGCAAAAGTGCTGCTGAATTTCTTTGTATCACGATGATCCTTTTAGTTTTTACCGGGACCTGAGTTTGGGTTGCTGTTTAAAGTCAATCGAATGTAGAACAATGAAGGAGTAAGAACTAATTACAAAGAGGGCAGTGAACATCTTAGTGGCGAAAACCAGACTCCATGGAATGCTGGGGACTGGATAGTTTATGTTGAGAAGATCTATCTTGATTTGGCCATTAATTACATCTGCTGTAATTAACGCATTCCAGACCATGAAATTGTAAATCATTTCGTAAAATGAGGCAAAGACTATGGCAGCTGCGAATGTGGAAAGTAGCGAGCGCTGTAATTTCGACATCTGATGAATTCTTTTCTGGTTAAGCTGGATGAGTGCATACCACCCAACAACTGAACAGATACTGAGGTAAGTGACGGGCTTTGCGAAAAACGGGAATGGAAAACCAACAGTAACTAACGTTTCTCCTACTATGATTAGGTCTCCTGCCAGATACTGTTGAGCGGCTTCAATTAACCCATATGCAATTGTGGCGAATATGACGACGGCAGAGATTCCTGCTACATATTTGTAAAACATTCTGGTCGATCTATTCTCTGAAGTGGACTGGTCTATTGGCACTTGATTCCAACTAGATTTTCAATGTGAATATTTTAAATTTTACATGGGAATCTTGCGCGGACTTATTGATGAGATTGAAGTCAGTTATGCATATCATAGCTATTGGAGACGAATAGGTGGGATGCGGCTCCAAACCTAGTAAAGATGTCTTAACTCGCACGAACTTGTTCGTAGAATTCTAGCTGTCTTTTGGCGACCATTGTCCATGTGAACTCTTTTGCTTCTTTTCTAGCCTCTTTTCCTAACTTTCTTCGCAAGTGATGATCATTCATTACATGGGAAATGGCGGTGGATAATTGACCAATTTCAAATGGCCTCGCTAGAACTCCGGTTATGCCTGACTTCACTATTCCATTAATTCCGGGTATTGCAAATCCAATTACTGGCTTGCATGAGGCCGCGGCCTCAAGTGCGACAAGTGACCATGCCTCAAAACGCGAGGGAACAATTACTGCACTGCATCTTCGTAGGAGATCCTTCTTTTCATTCTCCGATACTCGTCCGATCATTCTGATTCTCCGGGCGAGATTCTTGGACTCTATTCTTTGTTTTAGATCGAGATGGTCAGGCCCGTCGCCGACAATAACTACATCAAATTCATGATTTATTCCATTGGCCAGTGCTTCAATCATGAGGTCTAGGCCCTTTTGATAGCGTTCCAAACGTCCAATGAATAGCAGGAAGCCTTCATCATTGGGCTCAAGCTTCAGGAGTTCATCTTCGACGCCGTTGGGAATAATTGCAGTCATCTTGTTCTGGAATTTCTTAGTCCAATTGGCAAACAGAGGTGATACAAATAAGAAGTTGGAATGCAGTCTACGCGTAGTAGCTTCGACCAGTGCTGGTACAGTTCCAGAGAGGCCATAGCGCGCAACTAGGTGTTTACCAAATATGTTTTGCACCAAAGTAACGACTGGTGCCCTTGCAAAAATAGGAGAAAAACACGGGGTAAACGGGGAGAAGTCTTCTACTACCAGAT
>DAEN01000070.1 GCA_002495315.1 Thaumarchaeota archaeon UBA141 | reverse complement strand
TAGTTGTCTCCTCGGTTCCGTCTGTCCAGAATATAGCTCGGACAAAGTAGATACCTGAAGAAGGTGGTCTCCACTCAAAGACAACGTTGCCCTCTGTAGTTTGAATTGAATCTATTTCCTTCCATGTCACTCCATCGCGACTCACTTGAAGTTGTCCTTCTATTTTCTCAATGCTCGGATGTGTCTTTACTAGTAAACTGAGAGAGTTACCAAACACTATTTCATCGCTTGAAGTGATAAGGCTGATCTTGCTGACACGAAGATCTCCCCAGGTGTTAGGGTGCCGATCAATAGCGCCAGCAGGATAGTCCACAATTCCAATCTCCTCATCCACTTGACCGAGCATGAATCCTATTACTGCATTATCTTCGAGTTCGATTGGGATGTGAAAATTCACCATCCAATCGTCGCTCTGACTTTCTATGTGGCTCTGTAAGCCATCATAGCTGCCATGCCCCCAGTCGTTTCCATTCCCCTGGTATACATCCATGGTTCCTGCTCGTCTAGCAAGGAACAAGTAATCATCGGATCCGGGGCCGACTTGCGCATCGTGATTTAGATCTAATCCAAGAAGGAATAGATCGTGATCTTTCTGTGGGGTAGGGTCTGGAATAAACACAGTAACCACCAAGATTCCTGCATCCTCTGAGTATCCAAATCGCACTTCGTTATTCAGGATTGACGGGCCGCCGTAGACATGCAACGTGGCCTCGTCAGTCAATGTTGCTTCGAGCTTAGGCGTTTCGTCAATGATCTGAACGTCGATCTGGGCAAAGTGCGCGCTAGCTAGAGGGATAAAGGACGAAGCCAATGGAACTAGCAGCATCGCCACCAGGAAGATAGATATCCGAGCCACGCTCAGATTCTTACAGTTCTTCTTTTTACGTCTTTTTAGGGCGACTTTCTTAGAAGATTGATGGAACGTCGATGGCTAGGAGGGCTTTACAGGTGAGAGACCAGTGGCCGCAAACCGTAGATATTTTGACATCTCTCTTGCGTCGAAGAGTCGACGAGAATCGATTAGGGCGGGTTGTTTCATGAGCTTTCGCAAATCTGTAACTTTGATCATCAGATATTCCGGCCATTCTGTTGCTAGGACGCAGCATTCCGCATCCTTCAAACATTCCTTAACCGAAGCTGCTACCGTTACTCTCCCTGGAAATAGCCCAGGCTTGAAGACCCGCGGATCATGAACGGCTACTGACGCTCCTTTTTCTGATAGATACTGAACTATCTTGACTGCAGGTGACTCTCTGATATCGTCGGTACCCTGCTTGAAACTGAGACCCAGTACGGCTATTCTTTTTCTTCGCAGATCCCCAAGAATATCCACCACCATATTTACCACTTGTTCGGGTTGATGCGAATTGACACTATCGGCTGCGTTCAGGAGAGGAGGGCTGTAACCTTTTTCTTGTGCTAAATGGATTAATCCGTTTAGATCTTTTGGAAGACAGCTCCCACCAAAGCCAGGCCCCGGAGAAAGGTAACGGGAACCTATGCGCTTGTCCATGCCTATTCCCTTGGCTACATCCAGAATATCTGTTCCGGGTATTAGAGAGCAAATATTCGCGAGCTCGTTGATTAGACTGATTCTTACAGCGAGGAAGGTATTATTCGCGTACTTGATCATCTCTGAAGCCTCAGCTGTTGTACTGAAGACAGGAGGAAGGTGATCGTTGAGATACTTGCGGTAGATAGCTAGTAATGCCTCTGAAGCGCGTTTGTCGAATGAACCGATGATGAGCCGGTCCGGGTTGAGGCTTTGTCCTACAGCGACACCTTGACTGAGGAACTCCGGGTTATAACACAAATCAAAACCTTCGCCCATGTTCTTATGCGACATGGATTCCAGAAGCGGTTTGACAACATTCCTCAAAGTCCCTGGGGCGATGGTGCTCCTTAGAACAACCAGGTGTTTGTCTTCCTTTCTTGATAAGCTACGCCCGATCGTTTTGACCACCCGCTTAACCTGACTAAGATCCGCGGACCCATCACTAGCTGAAGGAGTTCCAACCGTTATGAAAGAGACATCAGATGACTGAATGGCAAGCTTGGTATCTGGACTAACCCTGAAGCAAGACGACTTTAGTGCTCTCTGGAGATGCCAAGAGAGCTTGGGCTCAAAAAAAGGAGGACGGCCATGAGCTATTTCTTTGAGACGATCTTTGTCAACATCGACACCGATAACTCTGAACCCTCGGCTTGCAAAACAGACTGCACTACAGAGACCTACATAACCCAGACCAAAGAACGATAGTCTCGGGTGTACTCCTGATACAGAGTGTTTCAACCCATCAAAATGCAAGGATACTGCCTTTAACTTCGATCACTAGGACGTCAAACGCCGATTTAATTTTAAAGGCATGGAAGTCTTCCAACACTAATCACTATGCCGCCAGAGTTCAAAGCTGTTATTACAGCAGGTGGTCTTGGAACTAGACTTCTTCCATCTACGAAGGAGATGCCGAAGGAAATGCTTCCCATTCCCCTTCCACATGGAGACACACTTCGTCTAAAACCAGTCGTACAGGCCGTCTTTGAACAGCTCTTCGATGGGGGATATCGTGACTTTTGCTTTGTTGTTGGAAGAGGTAAACGAGCTATTGAGGATCACTTTACCCCTGACAATAGCTATCCGGGCTTGGCTCGCGGACTTAAATCGAGTAACGCTGCCAAGGCACTCTTAGACTTCTACACCAGGGTCGAAAAGTCTTCACTTACTTTCGTCAACCAACCGTCACCCAGAGGCTTCGGAGATGCTGTGATGCGCGCTAGGCCCTTTACGGGAAAAGATTCCTTCCTCTTACATGCTGGAGATGATCTGATTCTCTCCAAGGTCCAGGGACACTTGAAGAGAATGAGGAATACATTTGACAAATTGCGCGCTGATTGCGTCTTCTTCGTCGAGCCGACTGCAACCCCGGAACACTATGGAATAGTGGACGGAAAAGAGATTGATGACAAGCTGATAGAAGTAAAATCCTTGGTGGAAAAACCGAGAAAGTCTTCAAGCAACTTGGCTGTGGTTGCAGTTTACATGTTCAAACCCATCATCTATCAGACAATCGAAAAAATCCGTCCTGATGGGGACGGCGAGATTCAACTAGCTGCTGCCATTAAATGGCTTATTGATAGAGGGCGACGAGTATATGCTGTGAGGCTGCAGAAGAACGAAAAGCGCATCGACATAGGGACGCCAGAGACATACGTACGGGATTTCAAGATTCTCTCTGATCTTGCCCTTGATCAGATCTCCGGGAAAAAATAGCTCAAACTATTCAGACTAGGTAGACCTCGATCTCTGCAGACTGTTTCATTTCTTCACCTTTCTAACTTCAACGTCTTTGATCTTGTACTCTATGAAATAGTCAAATCTTAGCTTACGTGTCCATCCCTCTGTTTCGTAGATACCAGGATTGTTACTTTGGCCTATCAAGATCCCTCCTTTCTGAAGTAGATCGTTGACCAGCTCCAGTGCTGGTTCTATAGGGTATCTGCATAGCCCGGAGAGAAGAACTATCATTCTTGCTTTTCCTGGTGAGGCTTTCCTACCTGCAATGAGCCCTAGATCCTCATTGGGAATGAGTCGTCGGATCTTTCTTCTCTCAGCATTAGGTGCAAAGAATGAATTTGCTCCGAAGCCTTTTAGATAGAATCCAAAGAGTGTAGCCCAGGAATAACATCCTCCCGGACATCCAGCAAAGATGATGTTTTCACCTTGCTTGAGGCCAATGTCACGGGCCAATTGCTGAAAGGATTCTCTGAGAAGATATGGCTGCCATTTCTGGTACTTTGGACTCAATGATCTATCACCAATGCATGAATAGTCTGGATGTCATTGAATAAATTCTACTAAATCTGCGTATTGTTAATTCCCCCCTCGTCCGTGATGTGACCTCTTTAGCTCTGGGATGACCTCTCTGGCAAGTGTTTCAGCTTGTTGTAGCTGATCTGATACTGGATGCAGTATGATGGTTCGTGCCCCGGCTTCCACGAGACGACTGAGCTCTTCAACACATTTCTTGTTGCTCCCATAGACACACCGTCCTTTTACTTCAAACTCCCTTGAGTAAAAAGCCGACAAGACGCTCTTTAAAACATGCTTTGCTTTCTCTTCATCTCGATCTACATGGATGTAAACTCTCTTAGCAGATCCAAGGGAATTGGGATCACGCCCAAATTCTCTCGCGTATCTGACGAATCTCTTATACGAATCTCCAAAGGCCTTTGTGTCAGTAGATCCAGCTCCGAGCCATCCATCTCCATGTTTTCCAGCTCTCCTAACTACAAAGTCATTTACTGTTGACCCAACAGCACTACCTCCCATCCAAATGGGTATTACACCAGCAGCTGGTTTAGGAACTATGTTGGCATTTTCGAGCTTCCAGAATCGTCCTTGGAATGATACGTTTTCTTCTCTCCAGAGCAATCTAAGTATCTTAATCCCTTCCAGGAACCTTGCTACCCTCTCGTTAATTGGAGTAGAACTTGCCGAATATTCATCTAAATGACTTCCCAGAGCTAAGCCAAGCACGAGCCTACCTGAGGAGAGGAAGTCGATGGTTGCTGCAGTCTTTGCCAAGATACTTGGTATCCGGAGAGGAGACATTAGAATGGCTGTCCCGAGCCTGACTTTCTTAGTCTTAGCCGCCACATATGTTAGAGCAGTCAAAGGCTCCAAGAAGAGGGAAGCATGGAATATTCGATCGAGAGTCCAGATTGAATCAAACCCGATCTCCTCAACTCTCTCGGCAAATTCATCGAGAGCAACAAGTCCAGAAGGATCTCCCGCATGGAACTGCGGTAAATTGATACCAAACTCTATCTCCGTATTTCTAGCACCACGTTTAGGGTGCTTCTCTCCTCCAATAAATAGCTCGGCTGGAGCAGATATGATCTTTTCGACTAGCAGTTACATTTCTGAAGACCTTTATTTTGATGGGATCAAGACCAATGACTATATGTGAGTGTACACTCTCTCAGAACTACATGAACGAACGTCCGTTAGACGGCGGTGAAGCTCTCTTGGCAGCCTTCCGTCGCTTAGGTATAGAGTATGTTATATCTTCGCCCGGATCGGAATGGTCACCTGTATGGGAAGCTCTGGCTAGACAAAAAGTCGAGGGAAAGAATGGACCAAAATACATCGGTTGCTGGCATGAAACTACCGCTGTCGCGATGGGGATGGGATATACCAACGCCACCGAGAAGATGGTCGCAGTCCTCTTACACACAGGGGTGGGATTGCTCCAAGGATCTCTACCTATTCGGTCGGCGTATATGGCACAAGTACCACTTCTCATATGTGTAGGCGAGTCAACTTCTTACGGCGCAGACCCTCACTTTGATCCTGGCTCTCATTGGCTAACGGATCTGACAGAAGTAGGAGGGCCCGCCAGACTGGGCGAGTCAATTTCCAAATGGAGTGCGACTGTAGGGAGTTCCTGGACACTCTACGGATCAGCAGTACGCGCGGGTGAGATATCGAAAAGTGTACCTCAGGGCCCAGTGATACTCTCTCTGCCAATGGAAGTGATGCAAGGGTCATGGTCTCTTCCCTCTCAGCGGCCGGAACCTCCACAGATTTCACGACATCAACCGGACTCGAAGACTATCGGTCAAATAGCTAATATTTTATCGAAGAGTAGGTCACCCGTCATCTTAACAGAAGCCTGTGGAAGGTCTGAAGAAGGTTTTGCGCGCCTAATAGAGCTAGCCGAGATTCTCTCCATTCCAGTAATAGAAAAGGGATCGCCACTTTATGCAAACTTCCCAAAGGATCATCCCCTTCACATGGGTTATGACATCGCACCGTTCCTGGACGAGACTGATTTCTTCTTGGTGATTTCGTGCAGAGCTCCATGGTATCCACTTACCATATCTCCTCCCAAAGGATCTACAGTGGTCATTTTGGATGAAAACCCAATAAGGCCGCAACTCGTTTATCAATCACTTCAGGCGGATATCTTCGTTGAAGCGAACGTAGCATCCAGCTTAAGCGCTATCGTTGATGCCATCCGTTCGAATGGAATTGAACTAAGCGGGACACGAGAACGAAAGACTAGATGGGAGTCACAACATTACGCTATGCAAGAGGCCCGTTCGAAAAAAGTTCAGTCGCATAGTTCGGAGAAGCCGATTAATGCAACTTGGTTATGTGCTTCCATCAATGAAGTGATGCCTAGCGATGCTATCTATGTAGAAGAGACGATTGTGCATTCTGGTACCATCTTTGAACACATACGATGGAATCAGCCGAGGAGCTTCTTCCACCCTGTAGGTGGAGGCTTGGGCTTAGGATTGGGCCTGGCCCTTGGAACAAAACTTGCAATTCCTGAGAGGCCCGTAGTATGTCTAATAGGGGACGGCGCGTTTCTCTATAATCCGATCATTCCATTCTTCGGGGCCAGTAGAGAGTATGATTTACCCATCCTCGTTATCATATTCAATAACACTGGATATGCCTCCATGAAAAGGGCACACCTGCGAAGCTACCCTGGAGGAATGGCCGAAAGATCCGATATATTTTATGGGTCTAAGATTTTAGGGCCCAATTACAGCGACTTGATAAGGCCCTTTGGCGGATATGGAGAGAGAGTCGAGGAACCCGAACAACTCAAAGGGGCGCTTCAGAACGGTCTCGATGCGGTGAGAGGTGGCCGGTCTGCGCTGATAGATGTCCTCCTGTCGACATCGCCACCGAAAGCGAAATAGGACGCGAGAATGTTTGCTTACTATTAGCTGTTCGCCTAGCTCAATTACCATATCCTCTATCTGATGATCACATATCCTCTTATCTCAAATTTACGATGATAAAATCGTTTTTGAGAAGGAAATCTTCTACTAGTCTGATTAGTTGATTCACTATGTCAAGAATTTAAAAAATAGAAAAATCCCCCTAGTGGGGGAAAATTGGATCTTTGTGGTTTATGGAGAGTCGTCGAAGATTACTGTATCACATTCAATGGAGGAATAGCCTTTT
>DAEN01000013.1 GCA_002495315.1 Thaumarchaeota archaeon UBA141 | reverse complement strand
CCTTTCCTGGTGAAGATCTTACTAAAGCCAAAAAGAGCACTCTGGATAATAGCAAACGCTATTGCTACAGCATATTCAACCAAGGAAGGTATGACCCACATAGCCTTAGGGTGGACTGCTTAAGCCTTTTTGCTATCTAGTTTCCATGGCAACGCGGTGAGACTAAGATTCGACGAGAAACTGCAATCGTAGTCGCTCTGGGAGTCGTATCTCTTCTCCTCTTCATGGGCAGAACAGTCATCATCCCTATCATACCACCAGTAGCTAGAGAATTCGGGGCGTCAGACATCACGATAGGCGGACTTGTAGCTGGATTCGGCCTTTCTCGAGTCATACTTGATCTCCCAATCGGCGCCATAGTTCAAAAGGCGAGGCCGAAAAGGATGATGTTGATCAGCATTCTGTTGATCCTCTTCTCAGCAATAATTGGAGGAACTGCCTCCAACATAACAACTTTGTTCATAGCTCGGTTCATTGAGGGCGCTGGAAGCTCACTCTTTTTCATTACAGAGCTTTCAGTCATTGGCCGACTCACCACCCCCAAGCACAGAGGCCGAACAATGAGTTTGGTTTCTTCGTTAATAGAAATTGGTTTTCTTCTAGGACCAGCATTAGGCGGAGTGGCTGCCATGATAGGTGGGATCAGAGCGCCATTCCTTGTGTATTCAATAATAGCAGTCATTGCCATAGTTGGCCTACAACTCAACCGTGGCCTTCCCACCGAGCCCGAAGAGACTGGTTTAGAGGTTACAATTAATCTTGAAATTTTCAAGAAGCTCTTGACGGATAAGAATATGGTCATCGTAAACCTGGCAACATTTGCACTCTTCCTGGGAAGGACTGGCGTAATGTTCACAGCTATTCCCATTTTTGCTTATGACAACCTTGCTGTATCTGAGCTTCTTCTTGGAGGTATACTCACGATAGGCGCCATACCTGCTTTTCTACTTTTGATTCCATCAGGTTACTTATCCGATCGGTACGGAAGGAAGCCAATGGTCATGCTGGCGCTATTGTCTTCTGCAGTGACTATTGCACTCATACCCCGGGCAGGATCTTTTGAACAGTTTACCTTCTTCATTATCCTATATGGTGCCACGACTGGTCTGATCGGACCGACCCCTGCATGGTTCCTTGACGTCACTCCCACACACCTCCGCGGTGCAGCTATGGGGATGTATCGATTTTTCAATGATCTAGGTCTTGCGACAGGGCCACTCATGGTGGGATTGTTGCTGCAAATGTCTCGAACAGACCGCGTTCAGTCTCTTCCCTTCGATGTCAGTGCCATGGTGTTGATAGTTTTTGGTCTCTTGCTATTGAAAGCCAGGGATCCTGTTGGAGAACTTCGTAAACGAGAACGCAAGGAGAAGCAGGAACAAGCTCCTTGATAAGGAATCTAGGTCGAGCTGTCGCGCCAGCCTGTCTCTCTAAGTGGTATTAACGCCAACAGTGCTAGCTGTGTACTAGCTATTAGGACAAACATTGCAATATGCATACTGCCAGTCGTATCCCTCACGAGTCCTACTAGTAACGAAAATACAGTGCCACCTACGCCGTACCCCGCTATAATAGAACCCATGGCAGTCCCGTATGAGCCAACATCCATCTCTGGGAGCTCCTGACTGATAGTTGGAGCGAACACCATAAGGTAACTCGCTGAAAAGCCAAGGTTTGCAACTGCCACAAATAGAATAGGCCCGTCTAGCAAAGTTATTGCGTACACTGAGAACCCGTAGGAGGGAATGAAGAAGAACATGAATGGCTTTCTCAACCCGATCCTATCTGAAAGACGCGGAATAATGAGACTGCTTGCCATGCTACCGATCCACACTACACTAGTCACTATGCCTGCCGTCTGGGCAACCATACCTCGGGACTGCAGCAACGCAGGAAGCCATGATAGCACTGCCATATGCGAGCCCATGAAGAATACGAAGATCAAGAAAAAGAGCCATACATCTTTGCTCTTTGCAACTTGCCTAAGTCGGTAAGCTGTATTCCTGGGTGCAACTATCCCCGTTTCATCAGCTCGGCCAGCGTTCCCGCGCGATAAGGAAATCCACAGTAATGTAGCTATAAGAGAAACAACGCCATAAATGATGAAGACTAGACGCCAGTTTCCAAGTACACCAACCGTCAGAGGAACTGAAGCAGCAAAGGTAAACAAGGCGCCTATATTGAAACCTGAATTCCAAACCCCGTTTGTCGAAGCTCTTTGTCTTTGAGGAAACCACTCTCGAGTCATCTTTGGCAAGCTAACAAACGCAATAGCAGTTCCGACTGAAACCATTGTAGAAAAGATCAAGAGATCCAAGAAACCGAAAGAAATCCCTCGCAATAGAGCCCCGGAAGAGCTAAGAATCCCAGCAATTGCAATAGCCCTCCTGGCACCTATCTTATCGGAGATCGAACCAGCAAGAATAGATAGAAATAGCGTCCCGAATGTTATACTTCCCAACAGCAAACCAGCCTCAAAGAAGCTGATCGAAAATTCTTGAATGATCAGTCCTATCAAAGGTGCGATAGAGAACAGTACAAGTGCATTTGAGAAATGCAAATACCAAGCCATACCCAACATGACCCAACGGTAACTTGGGGACCCCTGTGACAGAATAGATGGTTCGAAACTATTGTCTTCTCTTGGCATTTTTGTTGAATTGTCCTAGATCCTATAGAGCCATGC
>DAEN01000088.1 GCA_002495315.1 Thaumarchaeota archaeon UBA141 | reverse complement strand
GAGTCGGAAACCTTAATGGATGAAATTTCCCATGAGTTGAAGATTGATCCTGTTGAATTTCGTCTAAAGAACAGAACTGTAAAGCATTTCGGGAAGGAGACGTACACGAGCTATGGACTGGAAGACTGCATACGTACTGGTGCGGAGAGGATCAAATGGAGCGACAAATGGCACAAACCAGGGGACGGGCCAATAGTTGATGGGTTCAAGAAACACGGTATAGGTGTTGCAATGTGTGATTGGCACGCATTACTAGGCCAGGGTGCAGCGACTATTCGAATAAACCAAGACGGAACTGCTCACGTAGCAGTTGGCGTGACTGATATTGGAACTGGTGCGAAGTCAACAATGGCGCTTATTGCCGCTGACGCTCTTGGCTTCCCTATCCAGGACATCCAGGTGGTATGGGGTGATACAGACGTTTGTCCCTTCTCGATTGGAGAGTCTGGAAGCAGGACGACGACCTTTACTGGAACTGCAGTGAGAGCAGCAGCAGAAGATGCAAAACGACAACTCCTCGAGCTAGCTTCCAAGAAACTTGAAGTGACGTCTGATGCACTTGAGCTGAAAGACAAGACAATTTATGTAAAGTCTGATCCTCAAAGAAATCTCCCATTATCAAAAGTTGCTGAGAGCCGACCAGATGCTATAATTGGTAATGGTGCAACCCACCCCAAACTTGAGCATGGGTTTGGGCGATCAGCATTTGCGACTCATTACGCTGAGGTTCTAGTTGACATGGAGACGGGGTTGGTAGAAATCGACCGATACATTGCTGTACATGATTCCGGCCCAATAGTAAATAGGCTCACGGCTGAGAGTCAGGTACAAGGTGGTGTGATTATGGGGCTTGGAGGTGCGCTTAGGGAAGAACTAATCATTGATCCAGATCAAGGTCTGACAACTAATGGTGACCTTTGGACCTATAGGGTCCCAACTCACCTCAACGCTCCAAAGATTGAATCCATTTTCATAGAGACTGATGACCCGTTCGGACCAAAATCACTTGGAGAAGCTTCAATAGTTCCTGTGGCTCCTGCCATTGGGAATGCAATATTCAATGCTACTGGAGTAAGACTTAGGGCGACGCCCATGACTCCTGAGAGAGTCTTGGCTGCATTAGACTGAACTGCTTGACTAACTCGACAGATTCTATTCCTGGACAAACAAGGTGTTGTCATATCGAAGGAATATAGGATAAAGATTCTTCTTAGGATGATGTATTGCTTAATCTCGTTCGTGTTATTGGCTTATGATGGGCTTCATGTAGATCCCACTTGACTCTGGCCTCTCTTCTCTGTCAACTTTGATGGAAATCAAGTTGGAATTTAGGATCTTAGCGATCTCCGGTTCCACGAAACTCTCTTTTTCCATCACGTGGTACCAATGACAAGAAGAGTAACCTATGCTAAGGAAAATTGGTTTGTTTTCGTCTTCTGCCTTTCTAAACGCCTCTTCAGACTATGGATGCCAGTCGACCGGATTGGTGACATGTTGTAGAAGACATGGGCTACTCTCTTTTGCAAGGCGATTCACCATAAAGAGCTGCAATTTTGAGTCGTTCGCTATCTCTTTTAGAATTTCCTAGCTTGGAACGTTCATGTATGATTATGCTGCACTGAGAAATTGTAATCGAATTAGGATGAAAGCGATGAAATGGAGAACGTATCGCGATTGTTCTTTACGATTGTGTTGATATTAAAAATCTCCACAAATAGCTTTCCGCGCAAATCTTATCTAGCAAATAGTTGAGTCATCTAATGATTTGACTCAACGAGTTGAGGAAATGACGATGGATGATTTCGCAAAAGCCACTAAGAAGACGGATATGGCAGTTATTCCGGTGGGTGTGCTTGAAGCCCACGGATCTCATGGGCCTTTAGGCTTCGATAACTACGTTGCGGAAGATATTGGAAAAAGATTGGCCACCAAGGTTGGCGCGATCTTAATGCCATTGATTAGCTACGGTTGTTGCAAGGTAGTCTATGACGCTACTGTATTCCCGGGTACCGTGTCGATCTCACCTGAAACCATGATTCGACTATATACTGAGACTGGGAAAGAACTTGCTCGACAGGGGATAAAACGAATAATATTCTCAAATGGACATTTTGGGAATAGTCCTGCTCTTATGATCGCGATCTACAACATCTGGAACGAGACAGGAACTGCCTGTGGAGTTTTAGAGCATTGGGTGGCTGCTAATGATGTACGTTCAAAGTTATTCAAACGCCCTGGTCATGCGGGGGAATCCGAAACATCAGTTCTTCTTGCTAGTGAAGGTGCGAGTTTTGTTAAGATGGATAGGGCTGTAGTTCATCTTCCACCAGATACTGACGCAGAAAAGAAAGTGAAAGCTGCAGGCATAAAGAGTTACACTCGAGTTATGCCTGCGCCAAACCATGGAGATCCCCGTGATGCTACAAAGGAGAAGGGTGAAGAGGCCGTCAACTCGACCGTGGAGAAAGGTATTGCTTTGTTTGAAGCGCTTAAGACGTACGTTCGCAAATAGCAAGTTTAACTTCGCTCTACTACAAGCGTCGCTCGGGTAGATCTAGGCTCTAACAAATAATGGAGTTTATCCAGCTACTAAAGAAAGTAGTTTGAAAAAAACGAGGACGAGCTCGACGATCGGTATCCTCTGTCAGGTCATAAGTGACGTATGTTTCTGCTTTACTGCAGTAATTACTGCATCGCCCCTTGCAGTGACGTCAGCTTCAGTTCGGTCTTCAATCTCGCCATGCGGCTCGGTGATATCAAGAGTTGGTGCATCTAGCATAACTCCTGTCACAAGATAGAATGCTCTAGCTGCAACAGGTATGTCGTATCCGCCAGCTAGTTGGGTAATAACTCGACCTCCACATATTTTATCTGCAGACTCGCGAACACGCTGAGCAGCAGCTGGATAACAATCCATTGTGATCGAAAGTTGACTCAGAGGGTCATGATGGTGAGTGTCTGAGCCGAAGAGGAGGTGAACAAGGTCTGGCTTGTAATTCTTCATAGCAGGGGTGAAGATCTCGTCTATTGCTTTCAGGTATGTCTGTGTGGTAGTTTTTTGCGGAAGGGGAACATTGATGTTATACCCGATGCCAGCATCACTTCCAACTTCGTCAACGAAGCCCGTTCCCGGGAAGCTATAACGCGGATCCATGTGGAGTGAAATGTAAAGAACACTGGGATCTTCATAGAAGATTTCCTGGATACCGTTGCCATGATGTGCGTCCAAGTCTAGTATCAGCACTCTCTTGGCCAAATTTTGTCGAAGCAATTTCTTTATCCAAACAGCTGAGGTGTTGAAGTAACAAAAACCAAAAGACTTACCCGTGTGAGCTGAAGTCGCATGATGACCTCCAAAGGCACCGATCAGAACCGCTCTATCATGCTTTCCTTCCATGACGAGGGTGGCGGCTTTAATCGCTGTGCCCAGCTGAATCTTAATGCGTTCATACGTCCCAATCGGAACGGGAGTATCGCCATCTAGCCATCCACCTGTTGTGCTGAGCGTCTTGATATTCTCTAACAATGATGCGTCATGAACTGCTAAGATCTCGTCTTCATTTAGAGAATGCTTGGACTCTAATACGGGTGCAGATTTGTTAATGATGTCCTTTTCCCGAAGAAGAGTGAAGTAGGCATCTAGTCTCTCCTTTACTCGATATAGATGTCCTGAACCAAAATCATGTGCAAGAAGCTCCTTTCGGAAGAAGACTGCAGCTCGTCCAGAGTTCACGACGCCACTACTCAACCATGAACAAAAAGAAGCTTTCTCGGAGAAATGACAATTCGTTCTACACAAAAGAATCTATTACAGGTCTCGGAGACTCAGTCACGGATAGCTTCCAGGTGTGACACGGCGGACCAAATGGTGACCCGGGCAAAGGACGGCATGTTGGGGTCTTGCGAGACTTCATCCAGGATGCTTATTGCATTAGCTGCCTTCACCCCGATGGTTAGCTTTTCGTCATGAAGCATTGTTACTGCATCTTTCACTACTTTCCTGATATTCCTCGGCGTTATGGTACTGTCGGCAATTCCCTGGAGCGTTCCAATAGCTGACGTCATCTTCTCCTTATTCTCTTGCTGTTTCTTAGAACTCATAGCGATCTCCACGGCACCTTAGCTGCATGTACCGTAGATTTTGTCATTATTATTTTTTTATGTTATTGGCAGGACTATGACTGCGCGAGTCTGGAAATTGGATTGTCCGAGAATTAATGTTCTTCAACCAGGACTGTCTGCTAGCAATTGTTCTGTCTTCCAGAGTGGTTTTTTTCATGGCTGTTCATGTTATCATACTACATCAATAAATAATGCCAAAACCACGCAAGAAATACCATGGGTATATACATCAAGAACGCCCGGTATCTGCTGACTGTTGACAGACAGCGACGCATTATAAAAAATGGAGCGATTGCTATCGAAGGTACGGATATTGTAGAGGTGGGAAAGACGGATGAACTCAACAGGAAGTACGAAGGCGCTGAACACGTCATTGATGCGAGTAATTCTGTAGTGACTCCTGGTCTTGTTGATTGTCATTTACACACCGCCATGTCTTTGGCTAGAGGAATTGCGGATAATGTCTTTCTGCCCACATGGATCCACGAACGTCTATACCCATTTGAAGCGGCCCTTACACCAGAAGAGGTTCACATATCATCTCAAGTGGGACTGATTGAGGCTATCAAAACCGGTACGACATTCATAGCCGATCCTGGTAGTTATCATATGGATGGCGTTGTAAAGGCAGTGGAGGAAACTGGAATAAGAGCCGTTCTTGCTCGGGCACTTGCTGATATTTCTACTCCCGGAAGACCTATCCCTGAGGCTGTTCGACAAGGCACAAAGGATGCACTCCAAGCAGGAGAAGCCTTTGTCAAGAGCTTCAATGGCGCTGCAGAAGGAAGAGTAAAGGCATGGTTTTCTCTTAGGACTGAGAGGACGTTCACGAATGAATTAGCTTCCGCGGTCAAAGAAAAGGCGGATCAATATCAGACGGGAATTGAGTCTCATGTTTCAAATACACAGGATTCTGTCAATAGGCACAAGGAGATATTTCGTGGAAAGACGCCTCTCCGAAGGTATTTGGAAGCAGGAATTTTGGGCCCAAACCTCCTAATCATTCACGCCAACTGGCTTACAACCGAGGAGATTGAACTCGTGAAGAAACATGATGTTAAAGTGGTCCATTGTCCTTCCTCTTCGTTTGCAGACGCGGGAGGTACCTTGGTCGGTGGAAGATTCGAGGAAATGGAGGAGGCCGGAGTTACAGTGGCTCTAGGCTGCGATAACGCTGCAGCATCCAACTTTCTAGATATGGTGAGAGTTGGGTATACGATGACGGCTCATCGCGATGTGAAACTAGATGCGACACTGTATCCTCCAGAAACGATACTGGAGATGCTAACATTGCAAGGTGCTAAGG
>DAEN01000057.1 GCA_002495315.1 Thaumarchaeota archaeon UBA141 | reverse complement strand
TCCCAACCCCAGGAATACCTGCCACGACGATCCGCATCTTGTTCACCAACAACACCCGGCTTCTGAATCAGCTATCACTATCGCCAATCCTACGTCTTCTTACCCAGAACACCCGCAAGACGAGGCATCGTGGTTTCTAAGCGTTCCCGCATCAGCATCTGATAATAGTTCAAGAGGATATCGATCATAAGGAGTAATCCAGTTCCCGAACCAAAAGTCCCTAGAAGGTCGGCGCCTCCAGCTAAAAGTCCAATTATAATTCCGCTAATTATGGTAATGCTTGGAATGTACCTTTTCAGAAGTGCTTCTACAGACGCCTCAGAACGTCTAAAGCCCGGGATCTGGATCTTGGCATCGATAAGGTTCTTTGCAGCAGCATGCGGAGCCAATCCTCCAATCTCTACCCAAACTTTTGCAAACATTACCGAGCCTGCTACAATAAAGAGGATGTAGGTAACTGCTCGGAGTGGATCAAGGGCCGTCGCCTCGAGCGTCCCTGGACTAGTAATATAGTATAGAAGACCGCCTATGGGCCCTGCAGCCGGATTTGTGAGGTCGTATCGAACAAGTAGGTTCACCAGGAAGTCCTGTCCCAAGGGATTGAACCTTGTTGATATCATCTGGGAGAAGAAAGAAATGTTCGCCAACAGAGCGGATATCAAGATCACTGGCACCACAGAAGTATACAGTAGCTTTATCGGATACACTCCAGCGAATCCGCGATACTGGGTCGAAGTAATGGGGATTTCCACCCTAACGCCTTCGATGTAAATTATGAAAAGAATTACCAGAATAGTGATAATCAATGAGCTGATACTAGGTAATGTCCCGCGGTAGAACGCCTCACCTGGAACTCCTGCCAGTATGGAGCTAATTGTGAATGGTACAACACCAAGGAAACCAGAACCAGTGGGAAAGACGCTAAAGATGCTCCACATCACTTGCTGTGCAACTCCAGCCATTATGAAGAGGCTTATGCCACTTCCTATCCCCCAGCCCTTCTGGACTAATTCGTCTAGAAGTATTACGAGCAAACCCGCACCTATGAGTTGAGCAAGAATCAAGACAACTGCGGTAGAAGTTAGCTGCGTGCCAAAGACACCACCCGCTATGAATGCGCTCGCCTCCATGATTATCACGCCTATGGTCAACAGCTTTGTTGCCGAGCTAAAGAGGGCGCGATCCTCGGGTTTCTTGAAGTCAAGCTTTATGATCTCCGCGCCCTTGAGCAACTGCAGAATAAGTCCCGCCGTAACTATTGGGCCTATGCCCAACTCCATCAGAGTACCTTGTGAGGAAGCAAAGATGACTCTCGTATATGCCAGTTGGTCTTGAAGTCCGACAGGGACACCATATAACGGGACCTGAGCCATCGCTAGGAAAACGACGAGTGCTATTATAGTCCAGATCAGTCTTTCATTCAGAGAAAGTTTCCGAATTGGTTTCTTAACTTCAGGAAGAGCTCTCGAAACGCTTTGGACAAAACCTCTAGCACCGACCACTGCCTAGGGGACCTCCACTAGTCCACCTGCTGCTTCCACTTTTGCTCTACTCCGTGCAGTAGCTGCTTTGACCAAGATCTGGTATGACCCAGTCATATTACCAGAACCGAGAAGCTTTTCATAGCCCATGGCATTCAAATCTATAACCTGCTTTCCCTCTATCTTTGGAGACTCCAATCGGTTCGCCAGTTCATCAAGCTGTCCAACATTCAACCAGGTAGAAACCTCGGAAGGAACAGGACGTCGAAAGCCAAAATGACCAAAATGATTGGGATCGTACTTGACGGTCCATGTCCATTTGTGTTTCAGTAGACCGGCCTTTCCTGCACCGCCCTGGCCACCCGTCTTTCTGTGCTGGCCAACCTGTCCCCAGCCGTGTGTTCTAGATCCGCGTAGACGCCGGATCTTCCTTGATCGAGTGGGCAAATCCTAAGCCTCGGGTATTTACCTCTAGGTTGAGTTATCCGTGTTTAAAGATTTCCCATGTGAATATACACAATGGTTCACTTTTCCCAGTTTTCGAATCATTATTCCTACAACATCTTCTTGAGTATTTCTGGCAATGATGGATTTTCTCCTAGCACTCCTCCTTGAGTATACATCCTACGCGTGGAACGGAGAAATCCACCTCTAGGTGGGTGCAGTCTAAAGAATGGTTTGATTGATGACGTCTCGACCAACCTTAACGTACCTTCTGAAATTGCACGCGCCAGGCCAGCTATGTCTTCGTATCCCAAAGATTTTGCCACCTCATCAGTTACGTGCTTTCTCATGCTCGATCTCCCCCTACTGGTTATTAAAAGACTGAGAGTTTCTGGATCCGCCTTGCACCATGCCGTCTGAGTCTGGAGAACATGCAACATACCACGATTAACTTCGTTATCGGAGATAACTGTGGCAGTATATCTTCTTTCGATCCGTAGCTGCCTCAGAGTTCGCTTAACATCATGTCGAAGTTTAACCATCCCTCGTAAGTTTATTACCAGAAGAGAGTTCACGTTGCTCACTTCACAACATTTAGTCCGTGAACCTTCTTCAATGCGTCATAGACAGCAGTCACTACAGAGGAAGCTGTAGTAGTAGACCCAAAGGTCTTAGTCCAGGCGTCCTTAACTCCAGCAAGAGTAAGTAATCCTTTTACATTTTCACCCGCCACAAGTCCTAATCCCCGTGGACCAGGAATTATCTCAACCCTTACGCTCCCTCCTTTACCTATAGTTCTGTATGGTACAGAGTGTTGCTCAGAACACCTGCATTCCCAGCTGCCGCACCCGAGTCGAATGGGAATAACATTGAGAAAAGCAGAATTTGTGGATTTTTCGATTGCGTTTCTTACTTGTGGTGCTTTGCCATGGCCAATACCAAACCAGCCGTTCTCATTACCCACTGCTACGAGTGCATTGAACCTAGTCATCTCCCCTGCATCTGTCTGCTTTTGAACAATACTCACACTCACCACGTTACTTTTCATATCTGGAACGAGTGTCTTTACAATCTCGGGTTCCTTAATCGCCAATCGATTTTCGAATATCTCTTCCAAGCCAGCAATCTTACCAGAAGCCACCAGGGAGCCCAGACGAGTTCGTGGTGTCCATTCCGTTACCTGTTGCACAGGACTAGATCTCTGACTCAATGGTTCTTCAATTCCTTGATAATCTGATCTCGTACCTCGTTAACATGTCCAGGATAGTCTTCAGGATTCACCCCGGACGCGATCATCTGGGCAAAACGCGTTTTATATTTCAACTTGTCTTCAGCTAACAGGGCTTTTGCATAGGTAGCTATGTGTTCACCCTTTACACGTCCTTCGCTTGGGTAGGTCTCTTCATCTATTGGAACGGTCATTCCGGCCTCGTTTATTCCCTTTGCAACAGCAGCT
>DAEN01000037.1:6280-7986 GCA_002495315.1 Thaumarchaeota archaeon UBA141 | reverse complement strand
ACTTTTTCCTCTACCTTAGCTTCTACTTTTTCCTCTATCGTCCTAACGGCGCTGTATCCCTTTTGAGCTAGAGCATTTTCTAGAGACAACCCAGAACTTTGTGCAGAGACGAACATAGGTGTCAAAGTCTCACCAGTTAGATAGTCTCCCTCCCTAGCTAATGTAATCGCACCAAGAGCTGCCTTTGACAAGATTGACGGTAGGTTTTCAGCAGTTACATACACAACTTCCATTGATAAGGAGAATGCCTCTCCTTGCGAAGTCTTCAATTCTCCCAGGAATGCCTGTAGGTCAATCTGTAGATCTTCCTCCTCATATACAGTCCCTGCACGATAAGCTGAAGCTATCGATACCCCGGCTTTGATAGGATTAATGTTAAGCCGGCTAAGAAGAGATGCAAGTTTAGGTGAGATCTCAGTCCCTTTTGGGGCCACCATGGTATCCTTTGTCACCATAATGCTCCCCGCATCAATCCGCGTTGGGACATCTGCTTCTTTGAATTCACTGAGAACGGGCCCAGGTGGTATACCTGTATTTCCGGCCGAAATGAAGATGTCTTCAGTAGATATGTCACCAGGACGAGCAGCGATGTAGACTCGACTTCGATCAAGCATCAGATGAAGCTTGAAAGGATCCATGTCTGTGAAAATTATCGCATTTTGTCCTCTCAATGATTCTGCAAACTGCTCAATCCCAGGGAGCCCAGAATTCTTGAAAGCAAGTCTAGCAATCCTATTCTTGGCAACTTTAATTTTTATCTCCCCGCTGCGTGTTTTCCTCAGAGAGAGCAGCTGTGCTGCCCTTATCTTATGCATCTTGGATATGGCAATTGTTTCATATTTGCCTGAGACTTCTTGGATGTTTTCGAGCATCTGAACCTTCGCTGGTGAATGAGGACGATCAGTTGTCAATCTAGATCACTTCCATAACAGACGCAGTCACTGTAGAAGCCATAGATTTCTTGATGGTAATCCGTCCCATGTTCTTCATACCAGACGGCAGTTTCTTTTCCACGGCAGACAAGATAGCCAATACGTTTTCGGCTATGTGTTCATCCGTCATTGCTTCATCTCCAATTTTACAAGCTAGTTCCAACCGCGCTCGCGTCCTAATTCGAACAGCGGTTCTATACCGCCCAATAATTCCCTCGATGGGAGCATTCACTGCTATTGGAGATGGCATCCTACCTCGCGGGCCGAGGAATTGACCCAGTGATTTTCCTATACGAGGCATCAAATCCGTCTCCGCCAGGAAGAATTCAAATGATCGCGCGAGCTTCCGTGAATTGCGTTTCTCAGCACCAAACTTTTCCAAGTCATCAGGTGAAACAACACGATCAGCGCCTGCCTTTTCAGCTCGCAGAGCCAAATCGCCCGTAGCGAAAATACAGACTTTCGCCTCTCGTGAAAACTGGTGAGGTAAAAATACTACTTCTGTAATATTCAGATCATGCTTCTTAACATCGATATCCTTCAGAGTTACGAATAAGTCGATTGACTGGGAAAAACCCCTTTTCTTACCAGCAGATCGAGCTTTGCCGATCAATTCTGTCAGGTTCTTTTTTTCGACTAATTCCACTCACCTGAACTTTCAGTCAAATCTTCCCAGTACTGTGATCGTAATATCAATTCTATTCTATTATCCAAAATTCTATCCCTCGCTTGTGATCGCTCAATTAGCTTCTACTTTTTCCTCTACCTTAGCTT
>DAEN01000037.1:0-5934 GCA_002495315.1 Thaumarchaeota archaeon UBA141 | reverse complement strand
TACTTTTTCCTCTACCTTAGCTTCAGACATAACCCGATCCCACTTTCCATCCAGCAGCTCTTTCAGGAATTCCTTTGGTGGCTTCTCTTCGATTTTGACTCCCATGCTCACGCATGAACCCGCTACCTCCCTAGCAACCGACTTTGCGTCCATTCCGTATGACTGTGATAACTTAGTCTTAGCTATCTTCATCAACTGTGAAACGGTCAAGTTTCCGTTCTGCTCGAGCTTGGGGCTACCAGATCCCTTCTCGATCTGAGATTCTTTTACTATGAGAGCTGATGCTGTGGGAATTCCTACGTCCACCGTAAAGGCCTTCGTTTCTGTGTCAACAGTAATCTTTACCGGCACTCTCATTCCAGCGTAATCCTTAGTGATATCATTCATCTCCTTTACAATCGACATCACATTCACTCCCAACGGCCCAAGGGCCGGACCTAGTGGCGGACCGGCGGAAGCTTCACCACCCACGACTAACGCGCTGATCGTCTTTTGTTCTCCCATATTCATTGCACCACAGATTTCGCTTTTTCTACCACTTTCAAGTATGCTGCATCAACCGTGACGGGTAGTTGATATGGTGCGTCAAGCAAAATAATTGTAGCTTCAGATCGGCCTAACTCCACACGGGTTACACGTGCACGCATTCCTTTGAATGGACCTCCCATTAGCTCAACGATATCTTCAACTTTCAGCTCCGTGATGACAGGGCTTGGAGTTAAGAACTGTTCTATATCATTAAAGGGGATAATCCCGGGTATTTGGCCTTTAACGTGCTTGAACCCCGATACTGATTCGGTGACTACTTGAGCATTTGGAGCCTCTACGAAAACGTATCCTTTCATGTTGTCGAGCACCACAATAGAGTAAATGCTGGTTTGTTTTTGCTGTAGACGTAAAGCCACAAAACTTGCCACTGACTTTTCTTGACCGCCAGTAGTCTTAACAGCAAAGAATCGTGAAGGAAAAGAAGAACTCATACTTATCACCCAGAGACTTTCAAAATAGAACCAATGAATTGCACTATAAAGCCTAAAGTTCCTGCAGTTGCAAGTCCCATGAGAACAAGCTTCAGATATAAAATGAATTCCTGTCGGTCGGATTTGTGAGCAACTGCCAACATCTTAGTCGTTGACCGGAGGAAGTCGAATAGTCCCAAAACGCGCCACGCCAAACTTTACTTGGAAGATCCACTCTATATTACTTTATCGAGGTCTCCAACTAATCCAGTGATGATGAACGCCACAAATAGTGTGATGGACAAAGGCGTCTTAGTAGTCGCAAAGGAAGACGTAGCGGGATGTAACATAGCGAGATACATAATCAATAGATTTGGGTTTGCAAAGACAGGAAACACTTTTGACGACATGCCTACATTCAGAAAAGGTCCGCTGTTACTTGTATGGACCTCAAAGGAACTCATGCACGCGGAACATTTAGAAGGACGCTTTGATAATGATTTCTACATATTCCTGTCAAAGCACCAATCGGAGAGAGGAATCGCAGCTCTTACTGCACATACTACAGGTAACTTTGGAAACAAAACACCTCTAGGAGGTAGACCCAAAGAAATCGCGTGGACATATCCAAGTCTGCTGAAGCAATATATGAAAAATCTTTACAAAGAAAGGGATAAGGTACGAAGCTATCAAGTTACAACAGAGGCGACACATCATGGCCCCACTTCCATCTCGAAGCCCCTTCTTTTCATAGAAATTGGCTCGACAGAGAAAGAATGGAATGATGAGGAAGCAGTAAGAATTGTCTCTGAGACGCTAATGAAAACGCTTAGTGAGAATATCGTGAACTCGAAAGTAGCGATCGCTTTCGGCGGTGGTCACTATTCATCGAAATTCACTGAAATGCTCATTGGGTCAGACTACACAATTGCAAGCATGGCGTCTAAACATGTTCTTCAGCAGGTAGATCTCTTTGTGACTAAACAGATGATAGAGAAATCCGTAGAAACAGTCGAATATGCAATTGTAGATGGGAAGGGACTCGGCTCCAACAGAGAAAAGATTCTCCAATTGATTAGTAGTCTGGGGCTAAATCTCATCAAGGTTTAATCCATAGCTGGGCCATCTTCACCCAGTGAATGACGTAAAGAGGAATGTGTATGAGCTTACCAAGAGGATCCCTGCTGGTCGGGTCACAACATATGGAGAAATAGCACGTGCGTTAGACAAACCTAGAGCAGCAAGGTTGGTAGGAAAAATACTACATGATAATCCAACGCCAATAATAGTGCCATGCCACAGAGTGGTTATGGCAGATGGTAGTCTTGGGGGTTATCAAGGTGGAATTCATAAGAAAATTAAGTTATTGGAAAGCGAAGGAGTGTCGATCCTAGACCTGAAGGTCGTAAATGTCAAAGCCCACCTTTTCCTGTACCCGGATAATCTTGTTCTGAGATAGAGCACTAACCAGCCACTTCATGTCGCGGTGAAAAGAGTGAGTTAATGAACGCTGAAGCTTCGAAAGCAATCAGATCATCGTATTCTTGGCCTACACCAAAGTAAATTATTGGTTTCTTCGCGATGTAAGCTATAGACAATGCCGCTCCACCCTTAGCGTCAGCATCCACTTTTGTCAAAATAGCAGCATCGAATTCAGTCGAGGCAAAGAACTCAGTGGCCTGGGAAATAGCATCATTTCCAGTCAAAGAATCACCGACAAATATCTTCAAGTCAGGCTCTACGACTCTAACGATCTTTGTCACTTCATCCATCAAGTTTCTACTGGTCTGCATTCGACCAGCGGTATCCAATAGGACTACATCCACATGGTGGTTTCTTGCAAAAGCAATTGCATCTCGTCCAACTGCAGCTGGATCTGCACCATATCTCTGAGAGACGAACTTCAGATTGAGGCGTTCTGCGTGTGTAGAGAGCTGTTCAATTGCTCCTGCACGATGAGTATCTCCCGAAGCTAGAACTACGCTAAAACCCTGTTCTTTAAAGAGATAAGCAATTTTAGCCAAGGTTGTAGTCTTGCCTGTCCCATTGACACCCAGAAACATAATTGTAAATGGCTCATGAGTCATCTTCTTGGAACGAACTAGAGATTGTATATCTACAGAACCCGCGATGTCAAAGACTCCCTTGATTTCTTTCATCAGATGGTCTTTTAGCATATTTTCAGCATCAGATCCTTGATCTAGCTTACTTTCCAATAGGCGACCCTTCACTTTTGTCGCAAGATCTTTTGCGACGTTCTCGGATACATCACTTTCTAGAAGACCTAGTTCAAATCTCCAAAGAAGACTGTCTAGATCTTTTTCGGAAAGGCTACTCTTAGATATAGAATCAGTTAATGAAGAAATTGCTGAACGAAGTTTTTCGAACAAAAGGAGCTGACCTTACTTCTGCTGCGGTTTATTCATCAGTGTCTGGAGTGCTGATCTTGTCGCATTCATCCTATTGGTGATTTCAGCCTTTTGAGTCTCAAGCGCGGTAAATGACGTTTCGAGCTCCTTGAGTCGTTCATTAAGATATGCTTCTCCTTCTTTCTTGGTTTTCTCAACTGCTACGTCAGCACCGATGCTTATGATTAGTTTCCCTACCGGAGGAGCCGCAGAGGGAAGAAAAACGCCTGCACCAAGAGGAAAGAGTCCTTGTGCATTACGTTGAGTAGGAAGAGCGTTAATAGATTCGATCGCAGCGCGAGTTTCCATCACTGCTCGGCCAAGTAACGATTCTCGCTGGTTCACATCGTCAAGATAAGACTCCAACGTACGGAGTCCGACCAATAATTCCTGAGCCCTCTCATCGTTGTTAGCCAAATAGAAATCGTCTCCGAGCATGACCACAACACGCTACATATTTGTAGGTTTGCAGGCGAAGCTGTTCGCGGTTTGGTTTTCGCCTACATCAAGCATGGAATAGAAGAATTCTTTCCTCGCGAATCAAGATCTTGGAACATCAACTTGAAAAGGCTCTACTTAGAATTAGAAGCTCGGGGCCACTCGTCAATGGACCCACTATGCTACCCTGGGAGTTTGCTACTACTCCCGAGGCCACAAAGGGAAAGCCACCATTTATTGTGGCAGGTTCAACGTCAACCCCTAGCTGATTCCTGATTTTATCTAATTCATCTTCAGAAGCATTCGGGTGAACCACAGCATTTGTATTAGTTGCAACAAGCACTGAACCCACTTGATAGAAGCCAGCTACACTCATTCTCTTGACAGGTATAGAAAGTGTCTCCTCAATCGCTGCTAGACAAGTTTCGGAAAGTATTGGGGAAACTATCGCCCCATGGTCGTTTGCAACTATTAGATTCCCGACGCAAGTAAATGGTGACGGAGCTCGGCACACATTCAGACCTGTAGCATTGGCAAGCATTGAAACTTCTTCATCTTCTGCCATTCTAGAGACAACCATCCCCGTGCTGTTCATAGCCGAAAGTATACCTATGAGTCTTGATCCTGCAATAGAAGTTCTGGCCACGTTGACGCTGAGGAAATCTTTGATCTTCTCTGCTTTGCTCTCTACAAGCCCAATAGGCAATAGTATGAAACGGTCATTGGCTCGGAGGAATATCCCAATGTTTGGCGAATTATAGATGTCTAATACATTAAGCTGCATTCTATTCTCTTACTCCTGCAGCTATCTATTGGAACTTCGTCATCTTAGTTGTTGTCTCTACTTTATCCGAAGAAAAATGCTTTGCTATATCCACCCACTCATTTCAAGTGAAGAAACAATAATACTGGGGAAAGAAAATCCTTTCTGTCAATAGAGCAATACCATGATTCGAAAATCTCCTCGGAATTCGATTCCCAAGAAACATTCAATGGAACTCCCAAGACGTATACTGATTGGACCAGGTGTTCTCAGAGAGCTCGCCAAAGTTCTCTCAGAACTTGGCTTATCAGGTCCTGTTCTCTTGGTCTCAGGACATCATGTTATAGATACAGTAAGAGTAATCGTGGAAGATTCTCTCCTGGCAGAGGAGTTTACCTATGACTGGACAACTATTAGTGCCCCGACAAGAAAAGATGTAAGGAAAGTACTAGATGCCGCGCGTGCTCTTCAGGCAAAAATGATCGTTGGAATCGGGGGTGGTAAATCCGTCGACGTAGCAAAACTTGCAGCAAGTACCATTGGCGTACAATTCGTCAGTGTACCAACGAGCGCGTCACATGATGGGATATCAAGTCCTTTTGTTTCACTGAAAGACCTTAAGAAACCGTATTCCGTGCTTGCCCAATCGCCAATGGGGATAATAGCTGACCTCGACATCATCGGAAAAGCCCCAGGAGAGCTCTTGTTAAGCGGATGTGGAGATCTCCTAGCTAAAATAACTGCAGTTCGCGACTGGGAGCTTTCGGCCAAAAAGAAAGGAGAATATTATGGCAGATATGCGGCGGAGCTAGCCCTTCTTGGTGCTGAGATGGTAATGAAGGAAGCTGAACGTATTGGCTCGAGAAGTGCAAGTGGTATCCGTGACGTTCTAGAAGCATTGATAAGTGCAGGAGTAGCTGCAGGCATAGCTGGAAGTAGCCGCCCATGTAGCGGATCTGAGCATCTTTTCAGTCATGCCCTAGACATAGTTGCACCAAACCATGGCTTACACGGAGAACAATGTGGACTTGGTGCCATCATGATGGCGAAACTACATGGGATTGAGTGGCAATCTATCGCCACTGCACTTGAAAGACTAGGTGGTCACACGCAAGCATCACAGCTGGGACTTTCCGAAGAAGACATAGTGAAGTCATTATTACTAGCGCGAACGATCAGACCGGAACGGTATACCATTCTTAACATGACCCGTCTAACGCGAGAAAAAGCTCTCCGGTTAGCAACTTCGACAGGGGTTTGCTAACAATCCAATAAGAATGACTCGGGTTTCTCTGCAGACAATCCTTCCTGGGTTATAGAGTGCATATTTGACTATGGTTCTTTAGCTTCTACTTTTTCCTCTACC
>DAEN01000036.1:18876-24315 GCA_002495315.1 Thaumarchaeota archaeon UBA141 | reverse complement strand
CCTGTCTCCTACGCGAATGTGGTTATAATGCCACTCATAACTTTCCTGGCAATTCTCCTTTAACTCGGATTACCACTGGAGCATATATTGACCTCTGATCAACGCATCACAGGCGGAACAGTCAGGATAAAGGCTACACGCAACATACGAGCTATTACAGAACCTGATGTTGTCCTCGATGAAGCCACGGATTTCCGTCCTCTTCTAAGAGCTATCGAGGAGGCTGAGCGGTCATACAAGGAGGCCGCTCTGAAGTCTTCGCGCAATGATCTTTGGATGGCGTTGCAGCCTTCCATAGTCGAAATAACTATCGCCGAAGGGCAGTCGATTATTGAAAGCTTCCAGAACAGAATTCAAAAGAATGGTACAGTCTATAATTTTTCCCTGCGCTTCAACGGACTGGACTACTCTGTTGTCCTTGAGCTCTTCCGATGCGGTTAGAATCGAGGGATTAGCCTGATATTCGCGGAATCTCTACCTTCTCCTTCGCTCCCGTACCTTGCTTTCCCTGGAGGCGCCGTCTGTCTTCCAGATGCTGCCTCGGTAGTAAGTTGTAGCCGGGCAACCCAGACATTCCTTCGATTCGTAATAGGAGCATGAGTGGCAGATAGCTCCGCATGGCGTAACCTCCTTTTTTGTGGTATTCAGGTCCATTGGCATGGACAGTCCTTTTGAAGAGGAAACGATCAAGCTTTCCTCGGTCGATTCGACGGCGGGATGCCGACAAAGGTGCCGTTGAACCAGACATTGAACGGACGATAGATCCTCCATGGCGAACAGAAGAGAAACGTTAGTATTTCCTGTTGTTACGAAGCCGTTGATGAAAGCGGGGCATCCCTCGAAGGACCGCAGCACCTCCGTCGTATCCTTCGCGACGACACCGATCTTTGCCGCTTGGAACCCGAGCTTTTGGAGGTTCAGCTCGAACTTCAATTGTAGCAGCCCTGTCTTCTTTAGTCGCTTTATTCTCATGGCTACGGCCGGCTGTGTAATGCCTACATGGTTTGCTATCGTATGCTGGCTTGCTTCAGGATCTTTGCTCAGAATTGAGATGATCTTGTTGTCTCGTTCATCCATCAGGTATCATAAGGGATGAGATTTTCCTTAATAGGATTATCATTATTATCAATAATGAAAACGATAATGATGGTGATAATGACATGTGAGGAAAATGTCATAGTCGACAGATCAGGAGACCTGATCCGCAGGACGCCCTGAGTTTCCTACGTTAACTTAAATCATCGTGAGCCAGTCTAAAGTCTTCGAATGCTGGTCACCGACGAGGAGTCCAGGGGGAAAGTCCTGACCGCGCTGGCCGATGAATACTCCAGGAAGATCCTCTCGGCGACGATCCAGAAAGCTATGCCCGTATCGGACTTGAGTGCAAGTTACCGAATACCAATAAGTAGCACCTATAGACGTGTCCGCGATCTACTTGAGCTAGGTCTATTGGCAGTAGAGAAATCAGTGATCTCCGACGAGGGGAAGCGATTTGAACTGTATAGAAGCACTGCTAAACGTGTAGACATACGCTTCAATCTCGGCGATGTCGAAATAGAGATCATTCCAAATGATGATATGGTCGCCCAATTCACACGACTTTGGACGCTCATGAAGGGGATGTAGTTTCTTGGTAGAGGCTTCCTTGGTTGTAGCAATCCTCACAAGGTTCCTATCGCTCATACTTGGAGGTATCATAGTTGTGCTAGCCTGCCGAGCTTATCATCGCCACAATGCAAGATCGATGCTACTGTTAGCCCTTGGATTTGGGTTTATCACGGCGGGACCTTTGTCGAAGACATGCTCTTCGAGATCGTTAAGCTCGACCTTAATTTGACCCATGCCTTTGAGTCAACGATAAATGTTCTTGGGTTCTTAGTCATCATATACTCGATTCGTTCGACACGAATGACACGAGCCTCCAAAGATTACAACCGGCCCGCCTATGGTTATCGCATCAGTAACTCTACGATCAGCAGTCCCTTGAAATTCTCCATTATAAAGTATAAATTATTATCAATCCGTAGAATCGACTCCACTGGTTTATACTCAAAGTTGTAAAAAAAAGCTGCCCATTGATACTCGACCACCCGCTGCTCTCGATAGTGCGATCACTAGTAGTCGTGCTCGGGTTACTCATAACCTTCATGGCATTCAGAGCATACAAACGCAGTGGCCATGGTTCCCTCTTCCTAGCCGGGATTGGCTTCCTGCTAATCGCGTCGGCTGCGCTCCTCGCCGGTATCCTGTTCGAGATCTCAGGGTATTCACTTGTAGATGTCGTGATTTTCGAGTCCACGATGATCGCCATGGGCCTCCTGGCGATCCTATTCTCCATAAGGCGGCTGCATTGAGCTCGTTCGTGGATATGCAATTTGCTGTCTGCTGACAGCTCCTAGGCTGAATTTTTAGAAAAAAAAGTCACAGAAATATCGTCAGCACATACTAGAGGGATTACCTCGAGTATCTAATTACAAATGACTACAATACTAATGACAGCAATATTTATACCTAGTATTGGATTGATTTCGATTCGTCCGATACCTTGCCTATTTCTTCCGTTACTAGTCAGTGGGAATCACTCTTTATCCTCTACGCAATCATCGGTACTATTGTAGGCGCGATAGTCACTATCTGGCTCATAACGGTTCTAGTCAGGTACCGCGCTAGATCAGGCGCAAAAGACCCCGATGATGCACCGAAAGTGGGTTTTCTCCCTCCGGATCGAGGGACAACCAAAGCTGCCCTGGTGATGACAGTGTTAGTCGCGGGTATCCTATTCGCACTTGCAGCGGGAACATTTGAGACGGTCCATCTCATCGAGAACCCCCCAGAGGAAAGTAGGGCAATCAAAGTAATAGCTCGGCAATGGCAATTTGAGTTTGTCTATCCAGACGGAACTAGCTCCGTGGGGGAGGTGACGGTGCGAAAGGGGGAGCCCGTCGTCTTCGATGTCACCAGTGAAGACGTCTTCCACAACTTCGGCCTCGTCGAATTCCGCGTGAGAACAGATGCAATACCCGGCAAGGTGAACCAGATATGGATCAACCCAGAGCAAGAGGGGATCTACAAAATCCTCTGCTATGAGCTATGTGGCGTTGGTCATTCGTTCATGTCTGCGAAGCTTATAGTTACAGGATAGTGTGACGACGATATCTCCGAACACTTACCCATACTCATCGGTGAAGCGCTGGCTCTTCACTACAAATCATAAGGATATCGGGATACTCTATTTTGTTACCTCGCTCTACTTCCTCGTCTTGGGAGGTGCGCTTGCCTTCCTCATCAGGGCTCAGTTGGCACAGCCTGCAATGGGCTTGCTTACACCTGGCCCATTCAATCAAGCCATAACGGTGCATGGTCTGATAATGGTTCTATGGTTCCTTTCACCCCTGGCGTTTGCTTTCGCAAACTATTTCGTACCGCTCCAGATTGGTGCGAAGGACATGGCCTTTCCGAGACTGAACGCCATGAGCTATTGGATGTACCTATTTGGCGGCCTACTAGCAGCTGTCGGGTTCTTCACACCTGGTGGAGCGATTGATACTGGCTGGACTGTGTACGCCCCACTGAGTACGGTTGAGTTCAGCGGCCAGCTGGGAGTAACTTTGGGAGGTGCGGGGTTGCTGATGCTCATTGCCTCCGCCACATTGGGCAGTATAAATTTCATCGTGACCATCATCAATTCTAGGGCTCCAGGTATGACTCTACTGAAGATGCCTATGTTTACGTGGAGCATCTTCTTTACAGTTCTCATGATGCTCTTCGCCTTCCCGTCGCTCGGAGCGGGCGTCCTGATGTTAGCTGCCGATAGAATCCTGGGTACCGTTTACTTCAGTTCCGCGGCGGGAGGCGCGATACTCTGGACTCATATGTTCTGGTTCTTCGGTCACCCCGAAGTCTACATCGTCCTACTTCCGGCGCTGGGAGCAGTCGCTGAAATCATCCCTGTCTTTGCCCGCAAACCGCTCTATGGAAAGAAGATCATAATCGGCTCGATAGCAGCTGCCACTGTCATGAGCTTCATCGTCTGGGTTCACCACATGTTCATGACAGGCGTCAACCCACTGCTGAGGGAGGTGATGACCCTGACCACCGAGGCTATCTCTGTTCCCTTCGGGATAATTACCATCTCATTCATCATGACGCTGGTTGCTGGATCAATCAGATTCAAGACTCCCATGCTATTTGCCCTGGGTTCAATTGGTCTATTCCTCCTAGGCGGGATTACGGGCGTCTTCAATTCCTCGGTTGCTCTAGATTTTGGTCTTAGAGGGACTTATTGGATCGTCGGTCACTTCCACTACACGCTAGTGGGTGGGGCGACGACCGGCCTGATAGCTGCAATCTACTACTGGTTTCCGAAGATGACGGGGAGAATGTATAGTGAACGACTCGGTAAGATTCATTTTGTAATTTACTTCCTGAGCTTCAATCTACTCTACTTTCCGATGCAGTATCTCATAGACATGCCGAGGCGTGTCTCTACCTATGGGGTGGAAACAGGATGGGGGGATCTGAACCTCCTCACGTCCATAGCTGGATTTGTCTTTGGAGCATCAATACTCATCCTCTTTTTCAATCTGATTCGCAGTGTCAGATATGGCGCCATTGCAGGTAGAGATCCTTGGGGAGCATGGAGCCCCGAGTGGATGGTAGACTCCCCTCCAGAGGAACATACTTGGGTGAAGACTAGGCCCATCTTTACCTCTCAGGGTACAATCACCATAGCTCCTGTGAGTGTTGCGGATTCGTCAGGCACTGCACCTACTACTTCGAGTCATGAGGCACAACAAGACGCGAACGTCGAAGATACTCACGTCAGCTATTGGCCACTAGTCATGACGATAGGAACCTTCGTCTTCCTGCTCGGTGTTGGATTTGGTCTAGTCACCTTGTTGACGGGGGCGGGCATATTCCTCGTCGCTCTAGTGGGTTTTGGAAGAGATAATCTTCAGGGCCGATTTGTCTCTACCGAGCCCCTGCTCGGGCAACGCTGGCCATTTGAAGGAATTGAGCGAGTCAAGATGGGTATGTGGGTCTTCTTGGCATCTGAAATCGTTCTCTTTGGCGCACTCGCAAGCTCCTACATCTACGTGAGACTACACAGCCCGACGTGGCCCGCCGCGGGCACAGTGTTCGATATAGAGAACGGGGCGATCTTGACCTTCCTTCTACTTACAAGCAGCTTGACGGCGGTGCGTGGTCTTGCGGCCATACAAAGAGGAAATCAAAATAGACTAAGATTCTGGCTCCTAGCCACCTTCGGATACGGAGTACTGTTCCTCTTCCTCAAGGGAGGCGAATGGCTGCACCTTTTTGAGGAAGGAATAACCTTTGGAAGTGGGCTTCCCGCTACGACTTTCTTCGTGACAACAGGAGCTCACGCTGCCCATGTGATTGTAGGGCTAATAGTCCTGACATACATCATCATCAAGT
>DAEN01000036.1:0-18597 GCA_002495315.1 Thaumarchaeota archaeon UBA141 | reverse complement strand
CGATTGTAGGGCTAATAGTCCTGGCATACATCATCATCAAGTCATTCACGGGTCGATTTACAAAAGAAAACCACGCGGGGGTTGAGTACTTTGGCCTCTATTGGCATTTTGTGGACACTGTCTGGATCTTCCTCTTCCCACTCTTCTACCTAATATGAGGGAAATGAGCAACATGATACGTCCGGTTCTATACGATATCATTTGGGTAATCCTCGTCGTGTCTACAGCACTGGAGCTGATGGCCTTGGGGCAGGATATTCCCTTTTCAACGATCGTGGCCATGATAATCGCGCTATCAGCTTTCAAGGTCTTCCTGATCGCAGCCTTCTTCATGCATCTAATCTACGAGCCAAAAGCTGTCGTGGGGCTCATGCTCTTTGGACTAGCCGTATTTATCACCTTACTTACTGGACTGGCGGTATCATAGGAGTCGAAGTGCTTGGGGTCTATCAAGATCGCGATAATACTCGGTCTCATTATTGGTCTTTCCTTGCTCGTGGCGATTGCAGCGGTTCTCGTTCTCCCAGGAGTGACTCCGGCTCCCGCCGGGCCACCTGGAGCTCGAACCGTACGCATATCTGGAACGGAATTTGAGTTCTTCAGAGGCCAAGTAGTAGATCCCGTTCTACGACTACAAGTCGGAGAAACTATCAGGCTAGTCTTTGATAACGCAGGCATCTCAGGCCATGCTGTCGCAGTGGTTGAAGCTGACGAGGAGTCAGCGAGCCTGACCCTTGCCTCCACGCCAGTCTTTCCTGACGCCATCTCTCCTTTAGTAGAACCGGGTCGATCCTGGACGATAATCTTCGTCGCGGATAGAGCTGGCGAGTATCAGTTCGTCTGTCCCATTCCTGGTCATGCGAGCTTGGGTATGGTCACAACCCTGTTAGTTGAAGACGAGAACCCCGTCGCGGGCGCGTCAGAGTCCCTATAAACCAACGTCGAGGATGTTGTTCGGATCGACGAGAGCATTCATCCCTCGTACTGTTTCTTTGAACTGGACGAACCATCTAGCAGCCATCATCAAAGCTCCGTAACTGCCGTGGGGCGCTGGACTGCGCCCTATCTCGACAGCTCTTTTGTATGCCCCTTTGACAATCTCTAGAGTCGTTGGCCGCGTTCCAGCTTGGTTTGGATCGAAAACGACTTCATTTTGGCAGCGAAGATCGATATTCTAGATTAGTATCCGAAAGAAAAGAAGGCACGGACTCAGAGACGTCGCAGAGAGAGTTATTAGGTTCAGAGATAACCTGGGCAACGTAGACTGAATCGTGGGCGATGAATATCCGAAATTCAAGGTAGCCGCTGTCCAAGCCGAACCAGTAGTCCTGGATCGTGAAGCGTCGGTCGAAAAGGCCTGCCGCCTTATCGAGGAGGCAGGGGCAAACGGTGCAAAGATAATTGCTTTCCCTGAAGGGTTCATCCCCGGACACCCGGAGTGGTTCAATTTCTATCCTGCTGCAGAAGCGCTTACCAGATTCTACCGACAATTTTTCAAGAACAGCGTAGAAGTTCCAAGCCCTGCCACTGAGCAGTTAGGTCAGGCCGCCAAGAAAGCGGATGCTCATGTGGCAATCGGCATCAGCGAGAGGGTGCCCGGCAGCATGGGTAGTCTCTACAACAGCTTACTCTTCTTGGATGAACATGGGAAAGTGATGGGCGTCCATCGGAAGCTCGTCCCCACCCTGACTGAACGGCTGGTCTGGGGGCCCGGCGACGGTGGCTCGCTTAGGGTGTACCCGACCAAGTGGGGCGGTCTCGGAGGCCTCCTCTGCGGGGAAAACACAAACAGTCTTGCGAGATTTACGCTCTTGGCACAGGGAGAGAAGGTACACACGGCCCATTGGCCGTCTTACCCCACCAAACACAACCGCGCGGGCCTCGATGGGGTTGATATTCGTATCAAATATCATGCCTATGAAGGCAAAGTCTTTGTAATCAGCTCCAGTGCCATCTTCGGCCCCGATAGTCTGGACAAGCTTTGCGACACCGAGGACAAGCGTCGACTCGTGTTGGGCGGTGGAGGGATCTCGGGAATCATCGACCCCTATGGCCGATATATCGGTGGTCCCTTACGCGATGAAGAAGGGATCGTCTACGCAGATGTAGACCTCGAGCGAATGATCGACGCAAAGACACTACATGATGTTGTTGGTCACTACAACCGCTTCGATATTCTCTCGATTCTCTATCGGCGACGTACGCCGAAACCTATCGTATATGTTGATGAAGAGGACGAAGGTAGAAGATCCGCCGACGTACTCGCCTCCGAGATAAGATCCTTGTTAAGGAAAGCCGAGTCTTCCGGGGATGATTCAGGCAATGTCACCGAACTTCAAAGTATGCTTTCGGGAGTCTCCTCTCAGGATTAGGCAGAAACTTCAGCTAGCGGGAGAACCGCGGCCAGACTACACTATCTGAGATCTGAATGTATTGACCCACCTGCTATGACTACTGGATAACTTCCCGATCAAAATCTTCCCCTAACAGATTAGGGATAACGAATTACTAGAATTACGGCCTAGTATCGCGTATGTCGAATCCCGCCCGGAGGCGGTTCTTGAAGGTCGCGGCTGCTGCTGCTCTGGGAGGAGTTCTTGCCACCCAGCCCTATTGGGCACGAGGCCTGCAATTTCTCGAGCCCGTCAAAGTCGATAATCCATTAGATGCGTATCCTACCCGCGGTTGGGAAGAAATCTACAGAAATCAGTACCGATATGATCGAACATTCAAGTTCTGCTGCGTTCCAAATGACACACACAACTGCCGCTTAACTGCCTTTGTGAGAAATGGGATCATCACTCGCGTAGAACAATCCTACGATCTGGCCGAATACCGAGACCTACTGGGTAACAAGGCCAACGCCATCTGGAACCCAAGAGGTTGTCTCAAAGGGTTCACACTCATGAGACGTATTTACGGGCCGTACCGAATTCGTTATCCGGTAATTCGGAAAGGGTGGAAAGAATGGGTTGAAGCGTCTTGGCCAACAGATGCCAATGGTCTCATGCCGGAGAACTTCAGGAGAAGAGGTGACGATGAATGGTTGAGAGTATCCTGGGACGAAGCCAACACCCTAGTAGCAAAGACGTTTATTCACCTTGCTGAAAAGTACTCAGGTTCAGAAGGAGCCGACCTTCTGCTACGGCAGGGGTATCAGCCGGAAATGGTCGACGCGATGAAAGGCGCCGGTGTCCAGACGATGAAATTCCGGCCAGGGATGGCCTTGGCTGGAGTAATTAGGCTACTGGGGATGTCCCGCGTGACCAACATGATGGCACTACTCGACCAACGCGTGCGAGGAGTGGCTGACGAAGAAGCGACAGGAGCGCGGATCTGGTCTAACTACACATGGCATGGGGACCTTGATCCTGGAACCCCTATGGTGACCGGCGTGCAAACCATGGACCCCGAGCTAAACGACTTCCGTAACAGCAAGTTGCTTGTCTTCATGGGAAAGAACATGGTAGAGAACAAGATGGCTGATGCGCATTGGTGGATCGAGCTGATGGAGCGAGGAGGAAAGATCGTGAATATTGCCCCCGAGTACAGTCCAGCCTCGCAAAAGTCAGATTATTGGTTATCCGTGAGACCGGGGACTGACGTTGCTCTCTTTCTTGGGGTGGCCAAGATCCTCCTCGATAGCGGTCAGTATGACTCAGATTTTGTCAAGAAATTCACCGATCTGCCTCTGCTAGTTAGAGGTGATACCCTCAAGCTCCTGAGAGCCGCGGAGGTCATTCCAGGATACTCAAACAAGAAGCTCGAGAACTACACCGATATACAGGAGATTTCTGAAGAGCTTCGCGAGAAATGGGGTGACTTTCTAGTTTGGGATGTTCGAGAGGGAGTTGCCAAAGCGGTCACAAGAGACGATGTCGGCGAGCGGTACTCAGAACTTAACATCAACCCAGCTCTTGAGGGCACCTTCAAGGTCAAAACGCTAGATGGTAAAGAGGTAGAGGTAAAGCCCATCTTTCAACTCTACAAGGAGGTAAGTAGCGAATATGATCTAGACACCGTCGCAGCTGTCACAGGATCCCCGAAGGACCGCATTCAACAGCTCGCTGCGGACCTAGGGACCATAAAGCCAGCTGCTATCCACACTGGTGAGGGCACGAATCACTATTTCCACAATGACCTCAAAGATCGCATAGGATGGTTTGTTTTGGCGCTGAACGGTAACGTAGGCAAGCCCGGGTCGAACAAGGGTCACTGGGCAGGCAACTACAAGCATGCTGTCTTTGGTGTTGGACTACTTCCATGGGTCTCTGAAGATCCCTTCAATATCAACCTCGATCCCAATATCGACGGAAAAGATACCAATATTCGAGTCACGTACGGGAAGGAGGAGCCCTGCTACTGGAACTATGGCGACCAACCGCTGGTCGTGAATACGCCAAAATTCGGAAGGAAAGTCTTCACTGGGAAGAGTCACATGCCCACTCCCACGAAAGTTGAGTGGTATGCGAACGTTAACCATCTGAATAATTCCAAATGGGCGTATAACGTAATCACCAACGTCCACCCGAAGGTCGAAATGATAATCTATCAGGATTGGGAATGGACCGCAAGCTGCGAGTACGCTGACGTGGTCTTTCCCGCACAGTCCTGGGCTGAGCTTACCCAGGCAGACATGACTGCTTCCTGCTCAAATCCTTTCCTCGAAGTATGGAAAGGAGGAATTCCGCCTCAATTCGACAACAAGATGGATCACGAAGTCTATGCAGGGATCGCCTCGAAGATGACCGACCTCACGGGCGACCGTCGCTTTCGGGATTATTGGCATTACATACTAGAAGGGAACAGCGAGGTATACCTCCAGAGGGTTCTCGACGCCGGCGTCGCTACTAGAGGTTACAGAATCGATCAGCTTCTAGAGTCCAATAGAGGTTGGATGTTGCACTTCCGGACGTATCCCAGGATCCCGGGATATGAGCAGATTCATGAAAGTAGGCCCTTCTATACTAAGACTGGTAGGCTGGAATTCTACAAGGAAGAAGATGAATTCATTGAATATGGAGAGAACTTGATTGTCTTTCGGGAGCCCATCGAAGCGACTCGTTATCTCCCCAATGTCATCCTGAGTAATCATTCCTGGATAAGGCCACTTGATTACGGAATCAAAACAGACTTGGCCTTATCTGACCCGGACTACTACGACAAGATCCAAGTAAGAAACATCAAGATGGACTGGAATCAGCTCAAGAGCACTACTAATCCTCTATGGAAGGAGGGTTTCCGGTTCTACTGCTTAACTCCGAAGACTAGACACAGAGTCCATTCCTCATGGAGTGCCTCGGATTGGAACTTGATCTGGGACAGCAACTTCGGCGATCCCTGGAGGACCGACAAACGAGCACCGGGTGTAGGGGAGCATCAGATGCACATGAATCCTGAGGATGCCAAGGAGCTCGGCATTAACGACGGCGACTACGTCTGGGTTGATGCGAATCCGAACGACCGTCCATATAAAGGCTGGAAACCCGATGACCCCTTCTACAAGGTAGCGAGACTAATGTTGCGAGTGAAGTACAATCCTGCCTATCCACGAGGGATCACGATGATGAAACACTCGACGTGGATGGCTACTCCGAAGTCCGTTAGGGCTCAGGAGACGAGGGCGGATGGATCATCTCAGTACTCGTCCGGGCCACACATCGGTCTGGCCAATCTTAGGTACGGGAGTCAGCAATCCCTCACACGAGCCTACCTTCAACCTACCGAGATGACGGACTCGCTCGTACGGAAGAAATTATGGGGCTGGAAAATAAGCGAGGGATTTGAAATCGACGTTCACGCTCCCAATACCTGCCCGAAGGAAACCCTTGTGAAGATCGAAAAAGCAGAAGATGGCGGCCTGGGAGGGCAAGGAGTCTGGGCGCCGGCCACGACTGGGTTTACACCCGGGAATGAAAATGATGCCATGAAGCGGTATCTCAAAGGAGAATTCGCGGAGGTGGTTTGATGATGGTACGAAAGAAACTCGAAGAAGACGACCCGTACGAGCTGCACTTCATGAACGTTCCATCCTCTGAAGACATGCACATCCAAGTCATGGCTGAGACATTCATTGACGAGTATCTTAGAATGGGTTGGGATGATGAACTGATTCTGTCAATCTTTCGGATGCCTTTCTATCGAGGACCATATGCAGCTTACGAGTTGCTAGGCGAAGAATCTATCAAGACGATGATCGGCGATATTAGAGAGAAGTGGAAATCCCGGAGGGCGAAAAGATGACCCGTGTCAACAACTGGCAACTCCGTAGAGAAATGGACTATCCTTACAAGGAATCAAGGCCAGATCGACAGTTTGCGGCCGTCTTCAACATCAACCGGTGTATCGGATGTCAAACTTGTACAATGGCGTGTAAGAGTACCTGGACGTTCAACAAAGGACAGGAGCACATGTGGTGGAATAATGTCGAGACCAAACCCTTCGGAGGTTATCCGCAGCACTGGGATGTAAAGCTCCTCGAGAAGTTAGGTCCTCAAAAATGGGAAAAGGGAGAGGGAGACTCAGGTAAGACCTACCAGGGTAAGACGATTTTCGAAGCAGCTCCAAAAGGCGAAGTTGCTCTCGGATATCTGCCAGAAGATAAGGAATGGAGGTTCCCGAATATCTATGAAGACACTTCCACCCCTTGGAAGGACAAGGCTACTTTGCCTAGTCACGACACTTTCTTCTTCTATCTCCAACGGATCTGTAATCACTGTACTTATCCTGCATGCGCTGCAGCCTGCCCTCGAAAGGCGATCTACAAGAGGAAGGAAGACGGGATCGTCCTCATAGATCAAGAGCGATGTCGGGGGTACAGGAAATGCGTAGAACAATGTCCCTACAAGAAGCCAATGTACAATCCACAGACCCGGATCAGCGAGAAATGTATCGCATGCTATCCTCGGGTCGAACAGGATACGGTCACGAGATGTATTGCAGCCTGCGTAGGCAAAATTAGGCTCCAGGGATGGATAAATCTACCCGAAAAGATTGAGGCTGACAATCCAATGGACTACCTTGTCCATGTGGCGAAGGTGGCTCTACCCTCCTACCCTCAGTTCGGAACTGAACCAAATGTGTTCTACATACCGCCTCGCTGGGTGCCTCGAGGCTACCTCAAGCAACTATTCGGCCCCGGAGTCGAGAATGCGATTGAGCGGTACAGTGATCCCGACCCAGATCTCTTGGGCTTGCTTCAACTCTTCGGGACAACACAGCAGATCATCGAGAAATTCCGAGTCACCGAAAAGGACGCTATAGGATATGACGCACACAAGAGAGAGATCATACGAGTACCACTAGAGGATCCAATAGTCATCAGGCCGCCCATCTATCACAACATAACATGAGTGAGTAAGAGGTTTGAAATTCAAGAGTCGATCTTGGACGGAAGTGTCGCTAGTGTTGACAGCGCTCCTTATGGCTTCTGTCCTGACCTCTCTAAACGTAAACGCACAAACGTCTCTTGATCCCCCTCTTGAGTCCAAGGCAATAACTGAAAGAATTCCCTTGGATCCAGACATTGACCTGTGGCAGACGGCAACTCCACTCCAGGTTCCTCTTGCTTGGCAGAACACTACAAAGCCTATGTTGTTGGGACCGTCGATCAGTGACCTCACTCTACGGTCAATGAACAACGGAACCTGGATAGGATTCCTCATAGAATGGAAGGATCCGACTAGGGACTCCACCGTCTTACACACAGAAGATTTTAGAGATTCGGTGGCAATAGCGATGCCTGTCCTGGATGAACCTCAGCCTCCCTTCCTAGGAATGGGTGAATCAGATAAGCCTGTAAACATCCTACATTGGAGGTCCGACTGGCAGCAGGACATTGATTCTCGCCTCCAAGAGTTAGAAGATGCGAACCCCAACCTCTGGGTTTCGTATTATCCGTTTGCCGATACAGCTTCCCTAGAGAGCATCCCTCCTGTAGCCAATTTCAGTCAAGCTTTTGTAACAGGCTGGGCCGCCAACAATCCTCTATCGAATCCCTTCAAAGAAACTCCGGTGGAGGATCTCGTCGCCGAGGGGTTCGGGACGTTGACCACGCAGAAGAGCCAGGATGTCATAGGCAGAGGAACCTGGGACGAAGAGGGCTGGAATGTAGTCATTGCGAGACCCTTAGCTACTAGCGATCCTAGCGACGCCCAGCTTCAACCCGGAGGTCTCAAGAAGATATCCTTCGCAGTGTGGGAGGGTAGCGCTAATGAAGTAGATGGCAAGAAGTCTTTCTCTAACTGGCATACCCTGAGCGTAGCGGGAAGAGGAGCAATAGATGGTGAGTCCGCGGCCCAGATGGTTGAGGGAGCGGATGGTGTGTTCCTGTTCTGGAGGGAGATCGTCATCGGAGTGGTCTTTCTCTTCAGCATTGCTGTTCTCATAATAGCTGTTTCGCCAAAATTCTATAGGAGAGCCAAGGCATGAGAACGATGCCGCCGGGTGCAGCTTTCGTGGACCCGACGATCCTCGCCGCGCGCAGTCAGGTATACCGGTTGCTCTCCTGGGGTTTTACGGTACCGACTACGGGTGTCCTTTCTGAACTGGCAGATCAGAAGATATGGGATGAGATCCTCAGAGCAACGGGGAAACTCCCGAAGGAATTCATCATCAAGGATGACATGACGCATTTGCAGAAGGTTGCGAGTGGAATTGGACCGAGTAAAGATAGCAAGGATCTGGGCGTAGCGTACACCTCACTCTTTGGACCGGCAGATACGGAGCGTCCACCGCCTTATGAGACAGAGTACGGACAGCCCCACGTTTTCTCGCAGGCTCAGGCCCTTGCCGACATCTCTGGTTTCTACATTGCATTCGGACTCCAACTTTCGCAATTGGTTAAGGAGAGGCCTGACTACCTCGGAACCGAGCTCGAATTCATGCACATTCTGATGCAGAAAGAGGAGTATGCAAATTCTCTCGGAGAAACTGACAAGGCAGCAATCTGCGCAGATGCCCAGCGGACATTTCTCGACGATCATCTAGGCAGATGGGCTCCTCCCTTCTGCGCTACGTTAGGCAAGTCAAACTCCTCTGGCTTCTATGCAACACTTGGTCGACTCACCTTGAAGTTCATTGATGGCGAATGCAAGTACCTCGGACTTGAACCACAGAAGGTGAGCTGGACTCCTAGTCCGATGACTTTGTTAGAAGAAGAAGAGATTGGCTGCCCAGCGGACCGTTGTGGGGCAGAAGGATGTGGCTGAACCAGATCAGCGCACCTAAATCAGAGGCTCTCTTTAGAGCTCTTCTCAGACCTATTCTCATTGCCAGTTTCTTGGAGTTGATTCTGTGGAGAATCCTTTCAAGCTCTGGTCCTCCACCGAACTTGGGAACAAGCTCTCACCTCTATTCAATTCTACTGTCGCTAGCTCCCTTTGTCCTAAACGCCGCACATGTAACTACGTCTCTCGCAGCGATTCTGGCAGCTTTCTGGCTCTTGCGGATGCCCGGAATCGTCAGTAGGGTCGCGGCTCTCTCGCTATTGATCCTTGCTCAGCTTGGGCTTCTCTTACCTCTGCTCGGCTACGACGGTGGAATCTGGCTAGTATACCAGGGAGTCTTTCTTGGAGGCCTCTTCGCGCTACTTTGGAGGTTCGGACTGAGCCGCGGGACTATGGGTAAGATCTATGCAATCTTACTGGTAGGAACCTACTTATCGTCGTTCTACTACAAGGCAAAGCCTGTTCTCGCCGCATACGAGAACTTGCCGTCTTTGGTGCACGGGGCCGAAGTTCTAACTGTGGGAGAAGGACTGGTCATCAGCAGCTTGCCGGTCTTCTTTACCCTTGTTCTGCGTCGTAGTGACGTGAGCGACTCGGGAAAGGCGCTGGTCATTTCTGTTATTCCTGCTGCAATATTTACGACGTTGTATGTGGTGAGTCCTTGGGCCACCTCGGCCGTAGCGATAATGGGTTTTGGACTTAGTCTCTACCTGCCATTCCCCATTTACGCCGGCTCTCTTTGGTGTCTCTCTTTTCTCGTTGTCAAGACACGAGCGCTGAAGAGGAGCGTCTCATTTGCCCTCATGTTGCTCCTGCTTGCAGGACTGATGCTGCATCATCCATACCTGAACCTCCTTGTATTGTTGGCACTCGTGATACTCAATTATTCCTGATCCTAGAAAGGTCCGATGGAATCTAGGAACCTTGTAAGATTGTTCCTTCACGGAACAAGCCGTTACTGTCCGCGAGTACGTTCATCTTGCGGAAAAGGGGAGCGACTTCCCGACTGTCTAGGAGAAACTGGCCCTTCGATATGACGTATCTATGACCTTTACTTCTGCCTTATCTCGATTCTATTTCCGTCCGGGTCGAAGCAAAATAGCCGAAAGAGTCCATATTCAGTCACCGGGCCTTTGTCGATCTTGACCTTAGCTTGTTTTAGCTCTCTCGCTGCTTTTTTCAGATCGGTCACGTCCAGGGCGACGTGTCTCTTGGACCAAAGGCCAGAATTCGGGAGGGCAGATAGATCAGTCTCCACCAAATGCAGGTGGGACTGTGCACATTTGAACCAAAGAGTCCCTGGACCCATGGCCTTGGGGGATTGAATCTGTTTTAATCCCAGCACTTTGCTATAGAACTCCTTAGATCTTAATGCATTAGAAATCGGAATCATTGTGTGGTCAAAATTGACTACTTGCATGTGTCGAAGAATCGTATTGATTGATAAATACCTTTCGGAATCATATAAATTATGTAATATAATATCGTTATTATGATACATAATCACATGTAATGCGCTAGATTTATATCATCAAAACGACGTCAAATTATTAATGAAGATAACATCTGGCGAAGAATACATCTCAAGCCTAAAGGACGGCAGAAAAGTGTGGCTCGATGGAGAAGAAATTTCAGATGTCACAACCCATCGGACATTGAAACCGACACTAACTACTCTCGCCCGATATTACGACATGGTAAACGATCCGAGCTATGACGACGTTCTAAGGTTCACATCCCCTAGCACGGGGGACCGAGTCAGCGTTTTCATAGAGATGCCTCGTAGCAAAGAAGATCTGTTACGTAGAAGGAAAGCTCTGGAAGTGGTCATGCGTGAATTCGGGGGCCTGATGACAAGGTTCCCTGAATATGCACAAGGGCTGATGGTCGGCATCATGGATGTGAAAGACGAGCTTGCCAAGGGAGACAAGAGCTTCGGCACCAACGTGGAAAATTGGTACGTCCAGATGAGAGAAAGCGATGCCTTTGCCGTCAGCGCTCTAAATGATCCCCAGATAGATCGTGGACAGGGTATTGAAGGCCAGGGAGGGTTGAAGGTTGTCGAAAGGAAAGCAGATGGCGTTGTCGTGAGGGGTACGAGAACGATAAGCACGAACGCCCCCTTCGCAAACGCATGCTTATGCTTACGAAAGCCGGTTCCGGCAGAGGCCACCGACTACTGCATCGACTTCGTGACACCTCTGGACGCAGCGGGCCTCAAGATCGTATGTCGACCCTCGCTGGGGAATGGCCGGGGAAGAGGTGGGCTGTCGTCCCAGTACGATGAGCCGGATGCTGCCCTCGTATTCGATGACGTCCTGGTCCCGAAGGAGAACATCGTCCTTCTCGGGACACCGGAAATAATCACCAAGACCTTCGGTCGAGTCACATCCTGGAGTCCCTATCACGACCTGATACGTTCAATCACAAAAGCAGAGCTGCTCTTGGGTATCACGAGTCTAATAGTAGAGTACATAGGTACGACGAAGTTCCAGCTTGTCATGACGGACTTAACCGAGATGATAGAGTATGTGGAAACCCTTCGTACCTTTGCTAGGGCTGCAGAAGCTGATTTCGAGACCACCCCTTCAGGCAATGTAGCTCCCAATCACGCTATTCTGAACATGAGCAGGCTATATTATACTCGCAACTACCCAAAGATGATCGGCCTGATGCACAAGCTAAGTGGCCAGTCCCTCATGACAGCTCTGACACAGCCGTATTTCGATCAACAGGAGATACTTCCTTATCTGGAGAAGTACTTTGGCGGGCCGAAGGTAACGGCCAAGGACAAGGCCAAACTCTTCGGAGTGGCCTGGGATCTCTCTTGTGGTGACTTCGCGGGGAGACAGGCTCTCTATGAGCTCTTTAATGTCTCTGCTGAACACACACTACGTGATCGACTCATAAAGACGTACGACAGATCTCCTTACGTCGAGTTAGCAAAGAGGATAGCAGGAATCGAACAGTAGATTCACTCCGATATTTCCAACTCTAAATAGAACGTCGACTTGAATCGAAGCCCTGACCGGGGTCATTCAGGGGCGCATTCAGCATGGGGCGCCGTCCAGGAATGACTCGCAGAATTGGATCGATAGCATGAAAATCTAGATGCAGCTCCAGCAGGAGCTACAAACGCAGGGATATCTTTTATTTTATCAGGGATATATTTTATTTTAGCGGAAATATCTTTTATTTTATAACTATCTTTTATTTTATAATCAATGTATAAATTGCTTGACATTTTTTCCAAATGCAATGGCTAAGCAACATGATGTTGGAGGAGTAGAATTAGAACGACCATTTAAAGTAAGGCGACTAGATCATCTTGTCTTCTACTACACTGATTTTGAAAAGATGGTTCGTTTCTACGAGGGCATATTGGGCTTCAGGATGACGGACTCTAAGGATAACAAGAACGCTAGGCCTGCTCTCTGCCCGCTTTTGCCAACTCCCTTCTACTTCATGACGATAGGACAGGATCAGCACAATATGGCTTTCGTACCGAACACGCTGAGATCGCTCTTCAAAGACCACGAGAAAACTAGCATGAACCATTACGCTTGGGATCTGGGCTCTTACGAGGAGCTTCGCGGGTCACTAAGCTATTTGCGAGAAAGGGGAGTGCCGGTAGCCGCGATCGCCCAACGAATGCCTGGCAGTAACTATGCAGTCTATTATGCCGACCCGGAGTCCAATCTGCAACACACCAACTGGACTGGCGAAGTAATTGGGTGGGGGAAAAACTCGAAACCCTATGCTCTTTGGGAGTCCCTAAGCTGGGAAAAGGATGGGAACGGCCAACTAGATGAGACAGTCCCGACGGATGAAGATCAGACGAATGAGGCTCTACTGACTCTGGAGGGTGCTGGCAAGGATACTGCCGTTCATAGTTTGGAACCATATCGTGACCTTCTAGATGGCATAAAGAAGGAATTTCAAGGCAACCGTTACAATGTTCACGGAAGTCTATTGCCCAGGCCGTTCAAGATGGCCAAGCTGACGTACGTCTCGGTGAGGAGCGAGGACCCGGAGGCTCTGGCTACGTTCTACAAGGAACAGAATGGATTCAAAGAAAGTGCCAGGACAAAAGATGCTATCTACCTGAGATACGGCGCCGATCACACTGCGTTCGTAATCCATCAACCAGATTCTACCACGACCACTAACGGGAAGGATAGGTTTGTTCGGATGGGCATGCAGCTAAGAACATACGCCGAGCTCAAGGCCGCACTTACCTTCATGAAAGACAATGGGGTTGAGATCGTTGCGAAGGGTAGAGCATTTCCAGGAGGGGAATACTACATAGACATACTTGACCCGGAAAAGCACCAGATAAGACTCTTCTTCTACATGGAGCAGATTGGTTGGGACGGAGTCGCTCGTTCTCCAGACAAGTGGAAACCCTTGGACTATCTACCTGATAAGGCCGAAGTAAGTGAAGACACTTACAATCTCGAAGCATTATCAGCGTACTGCTTCTAGGCTCTCGTAGTTTCCAGACCTCCACCAATACGCAGGCGTCAATAGCGACCGGTACCGCCGCCTATCACTCTAGGCTTACGGGCTATCTTGCTCCCTTCTTCGAGGAGGAGCATTTTCGCTATGGATAGCGGCCAGGACTATGCGATTTTTTTTTTTGGATCTCGAATAGGCCTGCCACAGTCCTCTCCTGGACGGATGAAGTTACAAAATAGGTGCTATCTAGGGCAGACAGCTGGACTTCGCCTTAACAAGAGTCTAAGATGAGCCGAGGCGGATTTGAACCACTTATAACAATGATCGACGAATAAAGAGATGAATGCCATGTGACTCGAATCTATCATGGTTGGTTTGTCCTCGTCGGGGCATTCATAGCAAATCTCTCTTTCGGTCCATTTCTCTCCTTCGGTGTCTTCTATACGCCGCTCTTGTTGGAGTTCGGATGGAGTAATGCCCAGACTGGCTCTATTGTAGCACTCGCGTTGGTGATGTACTCTGTAAGTAGTATCGTGATGGGCTCTCTTTCGGATAAGATCGGGGCGAGGAAGGTTTTTGCCTTGAATTCCCTCTTGATCGGAGTAGGATTAGGCATGGCTGCCAATTCAAATTCGATTTGGGAGTTGTATCTATTCTATAGCGTTCTGGGCGGCACGGCATGGGGAAGCGCAGGAACCGTCCCATTGAGTCTGGCAGTCAAATGGTTCACTAGGAAGCGAGCACTGGCCACTAGCATAGTAGTTATCGGCTCTGGGACATCAACCCTCATCTTCCCCACATTATCTGCCCATCTCATGAATATTGGCGGGTGGAGAGGAGCTCTTCTGACGATATCATTCATCTTCGCAGGATTGCTGCTTCTCGCCGCCGTGATGGTCAAACAACGCCCTGAATCCATTGACGCACGTTGGAAATTGGAAGAAGACCATGAACCCTGGACACTACGCGAAAGTATGAAGACGAAGGCCTTTTGGTCGCTCTTCTCTCTCGTTCTACTTCCTTCTTTAGCACTTATTGCCATCTTGGTGTACATGCCACCTCTGAGTATCGCGCGAGGGATAGACCCGCTCTTGGCGGCTGGAGCGATCAGCACCGTAGGAGGAACCTCGATCTTTGGAAGGTTGGCTTCTCCCGTCCTAGTCCGCATGATGGGTGGGGTGAGGTCTCTATCTTTTGCTATGGGGATGATGTCTCTAAGCACGCTCCTAGTAATCATCCAGTTTGATCTGTTCACTCTTTACACATTCTCGTTATTCTACGGTTTCGCATATGGTGTATGGATCGCCGACTCGCCGACTGTAGCGGGCGAGTTCTTCGGCCGCGCCAACTATGGCGCGATCTGGGGTGTAATCAACGCTGCCGGAGGAGTGGGTGGTCTAATCGGGCCACTAATAGCTGGTCTAATACTAGACATGGGCGGCTTTGATTTACAGGTACTCATCCTAGTGACTGTGGTGTTGAGTTCTGCAACAATTATGAGCCTCTTTCTTGAGAAACCACTTCGAAGCAGAATCATCTCCAAATGAGTCCTTAACAGAAAACCCCGACCTGTTTGAGTTTGTTGAACCTCAACGGTAGAAATTCAGCGTTCAAGCTCTGGTCTCTACCATGACAAATAGATCGCTTGAAACGTTAATTGTGTGCCTTAAGTTCTCAGGGTAATGCTCAGAAATGAGAATTGTATTGCGTCTTGGACGTATTGAATGACAATAAAGTATTGATGAATGTTAAGGGTATCTTTAGTCGCAAGAGGTTTCTGAGTGCTGTCATGCTCTTGTTTCTGGCATTTCCTCTCCCAATGGCAGCTGCCTCTAATGGCATAGATGTCTGCAGGAATGAGGATGGCCGCTTGTCCAGTCCGCTGAGGATCTTAGGCTCTCAACTGAGGGGGAGAGTCAAGCAGTCGTTTTATCAGTTGGTCGTACATGTTTCGGGGTAGTAATTCTCTAGCCGGTTCCAGCAAATCTCTCAGAGTTTGTGCGTACAGCCCCTGTTTCAAGGCATTCTGCTTGATCGCCAAGTTAGTCCATCCGGGACACAACGGGTCTTCTCTTCTGTGAGAATACATCTTCCGATCTGTATTCTGGACAATAAGCCCTGTTACCGGATCTATTCGGGAATAGGCACTTCGGGTGGCGCAGCCACCCCGGCACAGATCATTGGCACTGAGGTCACAGACTTCAGGATTGCAGATGTAATCTCCGTAGCCCTGGGGGAAATTCTCTCTGTGGTTCTTCAGTTTCTTGCTTCTGGCTATGTCGAGAAGTCGGTCTCCATTCATCACATTCCCGAAGACATAATCTTCGATGGGACTGCCGTCAACATTGAAACTCGGTGATTCTGAGCAGGCTGTCACATCGCCATTAGACCTGATGTGGACGCCGCTAATGTTCCTGTTGCACGTCCTGTTAACGGAGAATGCTGAGTAGACAGGCCATGGGTCGTCGAATTCCAACTCGTCAATGAGAGAGACGATTTCATACAACGCTTTGACGTGCACGGATGTTATCCCTTCTTGCTGCGGGTCGTTCTCAGCGTTGCCACAGTAATGTATGGGGACTATCGAGTGTTCCATACCGTGACCCCTGACCCATCTATGAAGGGGTATCATTCCATTCATGGTGTCCCTGCTGAATACGCTGTTCACGGTTATGGGTGGCCCTTCCTTCGAGCCGTAGCCGACGTCGAATAGATTGGCATAGCCTTTCTCCATCATCGACATTCCACCCGGTACACACAGTATTCTGTCTTGTACTGAAGGGTCTAGAGAATCGCGTTTGGTACAAAGCGCAACTTGCAGATCGAAGAGTCTCTGGGCGATCTGCGGCGTGATCATCCCCATGTCGGTGAACATGGAGACTTTGACGGAGCGTCCAGCTTTACCATATTTCTGGTGAATCATTTCAATCACGTCGAGCGGGCTTCTCTTGTTGTCTCTATATACAAAGGGTTCACCACCAGTCAAGATGAAGACTTTGACGCCGACCTGTATGCAGTCATCAATGATCTCTGTAAGCTTATCAAAAGGTAGCTTTTCTTTGGGAGTCAGCTCTCCAACATAGCAATATTCACACTTGAAGTTACATCCACGAGTCAACATCAGATCTACCGACGTTAGGGGAGCTCCAGCCTTGACCCAATCGCGAATTTCTAGAGGACTGAACCCTCCCATACCCGGGCCTAGACCCCACTTTATGCTCCTCCTGCCATGGATCCCATGAATTTCCTCTGCATTGAGTTCGTAAACTTTCTCTCCCTTCTTCGGGATTTGAAGTGGCTTGGTAAATAGTGGCTCTGCCATACTCTATTCCTCCAGATCGTGCGTTTTATTTATCAGACGAATACACTATATGAATACTACATTATAAAATATAAATTAAGTTGATCATATCGATCGTGCCTTTTCATTCAAACTTCCCTGAGGTATCGATGTAGGCCGCATTATGAATTTCAAAGCCGCTGTTCTCATTACTTACGTTCAATCACTCTATGATCTGTTATTGCATGATTTTCGTACCTTCCTGAAAATGGTGCTCCCAGCAGCTCATGGCGTCCAGAAGTTATATGCCGCGACCTGGTCGTAGCTATACGTGTCTTCGCTCAGCTCGACCCTATCGAGGCGAAGTTCCAGTGCATCTTTTACTACCAATGGGAGAGTGCATCTGCAAATCTTTCCAATAGCTGACATAAGACTCTCCTCCAACTGGATTTAGATCTCTTAGTACCTTTAGGCGGTATTCCCACAGTCTACGTTTTCGACTGCGAAATGAGTACTGCTGTATTGTCTCTATGAGGTTCTCCTCTGAGGTCTTGAAGCGATGGCAGACAGAACAGAGATATTGCAAATTAGAAGATTTGTCCTTACCTTTCCTCGAAAGTGCTTGGATGTGATCCCTTTCTAGTCTCTCAGTTCGTCGACATCTACGGCAGACAGGCAAAGTCGGTACGAGTATCGAATGATTTCTCCTCTTCTTGGTTCCTCTAACCTCAAAGTCGTATCTATCAGTAAACAGCTCTTCAAAATTGAACATGGCTCCACGTCCTTGATGTCTTCGGGAGCGAACGATCTTCAATCTGGCGGGATCCTCTCGGCCCTGAATGGCCTGGGTATCGTAGGGGAGTCTTCTGAAGCCGAGAAGATTCAATAAATACCAGCCCTCTTCAAATTCCACTAGAACCACCAACTGGAAAGTGTGGATTTCTTGATAGCGGTTGTATTTTGATGCAGAATTTGACAGTTCTTAGACCTATTGTCACCTTCTCCTTACCTTAGTTGCGACCATCGCTGAATTGTGACCGTGTTCTTGAGGTGGGAGTGATCGATTTCTCCCATTATTCTTTTGGGAGATAGAGTGTTCATCTCTAATAATCTAATAACGCTAGTTCTTTTTGGATCGCTGTTAATATGAATCTTGGATATTCGTACACCGTTGTTTAGTAATGGATACTAGTGTTGAACTCAAACCAGTGACTATCAAATACTAATTGTCTTATACGTGTGCCGCGAACACTTCGCGGATGAAACTTCCTCCTTTCTCTGAAGCAGAATTGATTGATTTTCTAGCTGGCAAGTGGATAGCAAAGCTGGCAACAATATGTAAAGATGGTAAACCTAGAATGTCTTCCATGTGGTATGAGTACCGAAATGACCACGTCGCTCTTGATACGTACGAACGTTCAGAAACAGTGCAGAACTTGAGATCTAATCCCACCGCTTCTCTACTCGTTGATTCTCACGAGACTCCGTATAGAGGCGTCCACTTTTATGGTGTCGCGGAAGTGGCTGACCGGCTGAGTAGTCTAGACGAAATAGCACAAATCTGGAATCGATACACCACTCCTGAAGACGCAATGGGACGTGCTCAGACTGTTTCTAGGCGTGGTCCTCGGG
>DAEN01000072.1 GCA_002495315.1 Thaumarchaeota archaeon UBA141 | reverse complement strand
GGGGGGTAGAACCACGAATCGTCTTGCAATATCTGAAAACGTCTTGCAGTTAGGCTTAATTGCTAAGTTATCAACCTCAATCTTGGCTCTTTTCAAGGATTGATGCAATTATGAGGAAGAAGCTTGCCTTGACTTTTTTCTTGATCTGCATGCTCTTCATCTCGTCGGGTCTGACTCAGGTTTTGGCTCAGGGACAGGGAACTTCATACGACCCACCACATCAAAAACCGGGCCCTGCGGCAGATAAGATTCAATTCAAAGCCGTTGCCGTCGAACTAGCACCAGCCGCTGTAGAGAAGGGCGAGGTGGACATATACTACTTCAATTTGAAGAGCGTTGCAGCAAGGGAGATACGGGAGACTGCTGGTATTGATATACATCAGGCTCCGGCGACAACTCTTTCTTTGGTCCTGAACCCAGCTCCTGCACCAGACGGAGAACTTAATCCATTCTCAATAAGCGAAGTTCGTTCAGCACTGCAATCCCTGATTAACAGAGATTTCGTGGCAAATGAGATCTATCAGGGATTAGCCGTCCCAATGACCAGCCACCTGACTCCGTTTGACGCTGATTTCTTGACAGTAAGCGACACAGTTCGTCAGTTCAATATCCGGTATGATCCCGAATTCGCGAGGAACGTGATCAAGGACGCAATGACCGAGAATGGAGCTGAACTTAGAGACGGAAGGTGGTTCTTTGACGACCAACCAATTTCTTTGAGATTCATTGTGAGAGTCGAAGATGAAAGGCGCGAGATAGGTGATCTTATAGCTGCTGAGCTGGATAATCTTGGTTTCACCGTCGAAAGAACCTATCAGACATTCGGACCCGCAATCTTCAAGGTTTACGGTACTGATCCAATCGCCTTCGAGTGGCATCTATACACCGAAGGGTGGGGGCGTGGTTCTGTTGAGAGATTTGACTTTGCAAATATCAATCAGATGTATGCTCCATGGCTTGGCAATATGCCAGGATGGCAGGAATTTGGATATTGGCAATTTGAAAATAGAGAACTAGACGAAATAGGTCAAAGAATATTCCAAGGTGATTTTTCTGACGTTAACGAGCGTAACGAGCTGTACCAACAAGCTACTAGTATGGGAATATCTGACTCGGTACGAATCTGGATCGCGGCTGTCGTAAATAGCTTCCCTGGGCAATCAGGGATACAAGGAATTACACAGGATGTAGCTATTGGACCAAAGTCATTATTCACTCTCCGGGATATCTACATCCCTGGGAATGACATTGTGAAAATCGGCAACCTATGGGTGTGGACAGAAAGGACAACATGGAATCCAATCGGCGGATTTACTGACGTATACAGTTCAGATATTTGGAGGGGGGTATACGATCCCCCAATTGTAAGAAATCCATTCACCGGTATTCCGATGCCTTATAGGGCGACTTATGATATCGTGACAGCAGGACCTGATGGGAATATTGCTGTTCCTGATGACGCTTTCCTCTGGGATTCTGAGAAAAAGGGCTGGAAGACTGTAGGGCCTGGAGTTCAAACAACTAGCAAGGTTACCATAGATTACGAGAAATATTTCGCTTCGAAGTGGCATCATGGCGAGAGCATGGGGATGGAAGACGTCCTATACGGCATCTTCCAGTCCTTTGACTTGGTCAATAATCCCGAAAAGTCGAAGATCGAAGTGGCTATTGCTACTACTTCAAAACCCTTCTTGGACACCTTCAAAGGATTCAGAGTTTTGAACAGCACTAGTTTGGAAGTATATGTTGACTTTTGGCATTTTGTTCCTGACTACATAGCGGATTATGCCCAACCAACAGGACTCTCGATGCCGTGGGAAGTACTTGCTGCGATGGATGACATAGTCTTTGGGCAGCGAAAAGCCGCCTATAGCAGCACGTCTTCAGTTCGCTTTCAGGTCCCATGGATTAGTTTAGTAGCTGATCGCGATGCAAGATTGGTGAGAACTACTATGATGAGGTTCTCGGCGACAGATTTTGTACCTGAAGGAGTTTTCAAACTTGACGGAGAGGACCTAGTAAACTCGGATCAGGCTCGTCAGCGCTATGACTCTGCTGTAGATTGGTTCGATAAATATGGAATCTTGGTGGTGAGCAATGGGCCATATCAACTTACTACTTTTGATCCCCCTGCTCAGTTCGCGGAACTCACGGCCTTTCGAGATCCGACATACCCGTTCAAGCCCGGAGACTGGTTCTTCGGTTCGCCCTCCTTACCAGAAATAGTGAATGTCTCGGGAACAACTCTATTTCAAGGAGCGGAAGGAGATCTCTTGGTGGAAACGCGCGGCCCAAGTAACCTTCAGCTAAAGTACAGCTTGATCAATCCTGCGTCAAGTGACGTCCTAGCGTGGGGTGAAGGAAATGAAGTAGGAGAAGGGAATCACGCTATTGTCTTACCGTCATCAATTACATCTGATCTCGATCCTGGTACATATCAAATCGTCATTTCAGCTATAAGTGATGACGTCTCATATGTTGCAGAACGGGCTGAAATTCTTCGTATCGAAAGGGCAGTTGCACCTGCGGAGACTGCTCCAATCGTCGAAACTGTTCCTTCTGATGACGTGAAAGCAACTGAGCAAGAAGATTTGAGCAAGACATCAATGCCGACGCCGATTTCACAGGAAGAAACAGAATCGAACTTTGGCGTAATTGCAATTGTGGCGTCCTTGCTGATCTTGGTCGTCGCTGGGTTCATCATTTTCAAGAGACGAGGAAGGATGCCGAAGGCTTAACTTGTAAGACCAACTACTTGTTGTAGTTACGTGAATGGCTCGGGCCAGAAAATTAGCCATTAGGGG
>DAEN01000081.1 GCA_002495315.1 Thaumarchaeota archaeon UBA141 | reverse complement strand
CTATACCCTATACCCTATACCCTAAAACAACTTGTCAACAAAAGGAATTAGTATGACTCAAACCATCATCAACAACTAGTCTTGCTTTGGGCTGAAGAATCAGATATCGTTGTAGTGGGTTTTGGTGCAGCAGGGGCCACCGCTGCTATCACAGCACATGATATGGACGCTAGTGTAATTATGCTAGAGAAGACGCAAACTGGAGGAGGGAACACTGCTGCCTCAGCTGGTGCCTTCGTATGTGCTGAAGATCTGTCAGGAGCAATTGAACATATCTCTGCTCTATCCTCAGGGAGTACACCCAGAGACATTATAGAAAGATATGTTCATGAAAGCTCAAGAAACGTTGAATGGTTGAAATCACTAGGTGCGAATATTGAATCGAGAGGAGGCGCTTCATTGCCTCAAGTCACATCTAGCTCAGCTATCAAGACATACCGAGTCCAAGGGCATGGAAATGGAGGCGAGACGCTCTGGGAGTTCCTGAAACAACAGGTGCAGAAAAGACACATTTCTGTCTTGGTCAAAACGCCTGCCAGAGAACTTATTCAGGATGATAGAGGCAAAATAATTGGAATTATAGGGGAAAATGCCAAAGGCCGGATCGCGGTGAGAGCAAGGCGAGCAGTAATCCTTGCATGCGGTGGATTTGAGTATGACGATGAGCTGAAAAAGAGCTATCTACCCGGTGGAACTTTCTATGCTTTTGGGGATCCAGCAAATACCGGCGATGGAATTCGCATGTCCCAGAAGGTCGGCGCGGACATTTGGCACATGAACGCAGTTGCAGGACCATTAGGGCACAAGTTCAATGGTTTTGAGGCCGCCTTCCCTGCAAATCTCGCGCGCCAAAGCGCGTCTGACCCATTTGCCTACGCATTCATCTATGTCGACAAAGAAGGAAGTCGTTTTGTTGATGAGCTCAGCCTTGAGAATCATCTCATGTGGTCAGCCTTTGTCTACTTCGACCCGGAAAAGCTGGAATTTCCACGTATTCCTTCTTACATAATCTTTGATGAATCTGTGCGACAAGCTGGTCCGGTAGTACGAGATTATGTTGGAAACAACCGTCACATCTATTCTTGGAGCAAAGATAACACAGTAGAGATCTCCAAGAGCTGGATAGAGTCCGCCCCAAGCATAGTAGAGCTAGCACAAAAAATTGGCATTGATCGGGAGCTGCTTACAAAGTCAGTAGAAGATTATAATGTTGGTTGTCATCAAAAAAATGACTTTTTCGGAAGAGATGCCAGGAGTCTTGTAGCTATTGAAAAGCCGCCATTCTACGCGATCTCCACCTATCCTTGCTTGCTAAACACACAGGGTGGACCGCGACGTAACGCTGATAGCCAAATCCTTGACCCGTTCGGAAAACCCATACCAGGACTCTATGGTGCGGGCGAGCTTGGTTCTATCTGGGGCTCCATGTACCAGGCAGGCGGGAATTTGGGAGAATGTCTAGCTTTTGGCAGAATAGCTGGAAAGAACGCAGCTCAAGAGCAGACAATCTAGAAACGCTTTCTGGTGCTATGTTATTTAGCTCAACATGTGCTACATAGAATCTTTAGCACATAGTGGTAGTTGCGTTGGAATTACGCCTCAAAGTCCTGCGGGCGAACTAAGTTATCCAACTTTACAAACAATCTACCGCGGAATATTCTACTCCCAAGTAGAAGTGAACTATTCGATACATAGAGGACAGCTATGTTGCACTAACAGAGCGAAATAATCATGACGAGACCACGATACTGATCATATGACAGATATCCCTAGAGAAATTCCTGCACGTAATTCTAGGAGATCCCTACAGATGAATCGCGGATTTGCGATTCTTTTGACTTGCCTTATTTTAGGAAGTGGCGTAGTGTGGATAGGTTCTGGCCACTTCGGCTTTAACCCCGATGTTAAGGCTCTTCCGGGCCAGGTTAGCGAAACTGAAGACTTCAAGGCCGCCGACGAACGCAATGAAGAATTACAACAACAGAACGATCTGGCTGGATCCACCAACCCTGCCCTTCAAGACCTAACATTCCAAGAGAACAACATAGCTGCTCTTGAGGAACAAGTAGACGAAGTAAGAAATCTCCTTAATGAGAGAGAAACTCAACTTAATGAGAGAGAAACTCAAGCCCAAGAATTACAAAAGCAACTAGCCGGCAAGGACTCTATGATAGCCCAACTACTGGCAGAGAAGGAAGATCTGGAATCTCAGATCGCGAACATTCAACCCGAGCTAATCCAGACGAGTCAAGAGATGGACGAGTTAGATCTACAGATTATTCAGCTCAATAACAAAGTAGCTCAGCTGGAGGACGAACTCCTGCAGAATAATGGTGAAAAAGAAGAACTGGAAGCCCGCCTCAGTAAGACAGTTTCTCCCATTCAGGACCATGTACAACAAGGGCTAGATCTGCAACTCCAAGTTGATCAGCTTCAGGGCCAGTTAGATGCAGCGAATCTAGCGCTCTCTCAAATCAAGCAGGAGAGAGTTGCAAAAGAGATACTGCTGATTGATCTTCGCGATAAGCTTGATGCTGTAGAGGAAGAGAATCAAGATCGCATCGACGAGCTGGATCTAGAGATCATTACCTTAGTTTCTGAGCGCGATTCCCTCAGCTTTAAGCTCGAAGAGCTACAAGAGAGTTTTGATGATCTGCAAACAAACTGGAATGCATGGGAGGAACATTCACAAGTTGCCCCACAAAGGCGAGCGGGATACGATTACATTGGTTTCACCCCAACGCCCGGACAATATAGTGTAGCCCAAACTTCCTTCTTTGTCAGTTTCCCAGATGCAACAAACTGTCTTCTGGAGAGTTCGCTTCTAGCCACTTCATCCATGAAACCTGCATTTGATGCGGGCCATACTGTAGTCCTGACGACTTGCTTTACAGAGACGGATCTTCAGCCGGGAGATATGATAGTGTACCAGCCTGAGTCCGGGGCCCCAATCCTCCATCAGATCATGGAGATCAGCTCTAATGGATTGAAAACAAAGGGAATTAGTAACAACGTGGAAGATTCAGCCTTGGTAGAAACGACAGACATTCTCGGCATAGTAGTTGCAATCATATACTAGATCCGCACCAATATTTGTCGGACTGATTGGAACCGGCGCATCATTTATCGTGACTATGGTACTGAAATTGCACCGAAGACTATCCTGAAAGTGAAGCGTGGAAAATGTCAACATGTGGAACCAATGAATATGCACAGCATACTAAATCCTCAAGAATGGTATGACCTCAATAGATTCATTCTACAATTAAACGATTCAGAGCCTCCGGTTATCACTCTATACCTGCCATCCTATGAGATAGCTACAGGATCCAAAATCCTGGACGAGGATACAGATATTCCGGGACTCGAGGACGTAAAGGGAACTATTGCACTCAAACTCAATAGGGCAAAGTATCACTCGGGCAGCATATGCGTCTTTGGTTGGTCTAAGAGAGGAAAAAGCATAGTTAAAGAAGCAAGGATATCAAAAGAGGTCCCACCTCTTTACCTAGTTCATCCCAAACCATACGTTAAGCTTCTGAAGGATATCCTGGAAATTGGATATCAGATAGTCGTAATCATCATGGATCACAAGAAGGCAAAGATCGAAGTCTATAACGGAAGCGAACTTATTGAGGACATAGTCGTAAGATCATATTTGAAGGGTAGACACAGCAAGGGCGGTTGGAGTCAGAAGAGGTTCCAACAGAATAGAGAACTGCAAATTGGATATTTCTTCAACAAGGTAAACCAGCAACTCAACGGACTCAAAACAGACAGTATCGAACTCATTCTACTTGGAGGTAGAGGACTTGCCAAGAACAAATTCTTGGCAGGTATGGAGAGTAGGCTTGTAGCGAGGACACGCGTTATCAGTGGAATTTCACCGGACACTTCGAAAGCGGAGATAACAAGACGAGTGATCTCCATCCTTGACAAGATGAGGAAGATGAACGAGTTGAAATTGCTAGCTGGTTTGGCCAGCCCAGCCAAGCATGGTCTGGTCATAGCTAGAAACAAGGAGATAGAAAAGAAGATCAAGGAGGGAGCTGTAGAGAAACTCTTCCTTGCCGCTGATTACTATGCAACATCTCCGAAAGAGAATTCTCTAATTAAACGAATTATTGGCCTCGCAAAGAAGAAGGGATCAACAATCGAATTCATAACGGATGCCACTGCAAGACAAAGACTACATAAGTTCGGGAACCTAGTAGCACTCCTAAGATACAAGTAGAGAAGAACATACCAGTCAAACTAAACCCAAGCTTGCCTAGATGGTTGACTCGTATTGGGTTACCGTTCTCAGGACGATAGGTTATTCCCGTCAGAGATAAGAGAAATTCATCATAGATCATTCATTAATTAATTCCCGAATCACCGGTTTCCTTTCATATCCGGAGATTTCTATTGGCTAAAGAGTTATTCTTATTCAAGAA
>DAEN01000042.1 GCA_002495315.1 Thaumarchaeota archaeon UBA141 | reverse complement strand
GTATATTCTCCAAATGGTCCTTCAGGAAGGTACTCCCCAGGAGGAATGAAACCTTCTATGGCGATTTCGCTCGCTGCAGGTATTGGTAGTCCAGTGACTGGGCCTTTTATTACCTCAATGGGTGATTTTCTCATGGAACCTGCGTAATCATATTCACTTATACCATATGGTAGGGCACTTCCCCCCACCGCGAGTAGGAGAGGATCGTGGCCGAAAGAGATCGCTACTGGGCAAGGTTTCCCTTGGGAATGATACGTCTTTAGGTGCCTAGCCCCGTGATGACTTGGGCTAATGTAGATTCCTAACCTCTTGCTGTCCTGAACCATGACTCTATATGTCCCCACGTTAACAGTTCCATCTTCTGGATCCTGAGTAATCACAATATCTCCTGTACCAAGATACCTTCCGCCGTCGAGCTCGTTCCACAATGGCGCAGGAAATTTGAGCATGTCGATCTTGTCACCTACGAGCGCATTCTCAAGAACGGGTCCGCTTTCCACCTCCTTGGGATGATACTGAGTAGCTTCAGATTCCCACTCAGATGTCCGTCCTTCAAGTTTTGTCATCAGTTCTTTCGCGGTTGCCGCTCCTTCAACTCCCAGAGCTATCCCTAATCTGTGACTGTTGATTAGAGCACTGGTCAAGATCCGGTACCCCTTTTCGTACCCCTTTATCTCGTCGAAGAGAAGAGCAGAACCTCGTCGTCTATCATTGATCTCGGTTAGAGGGCCTATATCTACCTCAGGATCTGCATCACGAACTATCTTCAGCTCACCTATGTGATCTACTTGTGTTAACCACTCCCGGAGGTCGGTCATGTTCTAGATGAAGACGTAGCTCCGCTATAAGGTGAATGCTCGCGATTTTGTACATGATTCATTTCGTGCAGTTCGGCTGACCAAATACACGACTGCGAGGGGATCGTAGTCGGAGTTCTATTATTCGATTGTTCTTCCCGCTTCCAGCAATTCGTAGTGACTAAGCCGATCGGCGTAGTCGCGTCCAACCTTCGCGTATGTCACCACGCTCTCTTTGTTGACTAGAAAGACCGAGGGTTTCGAAATTGTCCCTCGTTCACGCGACTGTCTGCTGAGCCCAAACGCTTGCGTTGCTCTTCTATCTGGATCGCAAAGGAATGGAAAAGGAATCTTGTTCGATCTCTCCTTGTTTGGGAGTTTTACACCCGTTTCTTCCAGGCGATCCCTATAGTCCTTCGAGACGTCAGGTGTATCGACGCTGATGAATGCTACCTTGAGTCCAGCTCCTAGAATTTCATTGTAATATCGCCAATAAGTTGTAATCTGCGCCTTGCACCATGGACACCACTGTCCCTGGTAGAAAACAAATACCATCAGTCCTTGTTGAGCCAGTTGTGTAAGGCTTACCGTGTGGCCTTCTGTGTCGAAAACCGAAACGTCGGGAATACGCGCTCCTACTAATGGAGGTCGGCCTGAATCAACAGCCTGCATAATAATTGACATTTTAGAGTGCCTATCTAATTAACAAGGCAGTTCCGCGCCGCGGAAAATCCTTATGACTACGGATTTCATGGGTGGTAATTGCTCTTGCCCTCTTCCCATTCGAGGACAGTCGATGTCATTGTAGTGGGCTCCGGTGCCGCCGGATTGACAGCAGCGCTCTCAGCCAAAAGTGCAGGAGCTAAAGAAGTGGTGGTTCTGGAGAAGACGGAAAAACTAGGAGGTTCTACGAGCTTTTCTGCAGGTTCGATCTGGATTCCCAACAACTCCCACCAGAAACGGGCCGAAATCAATGACTCAAGGAATGACGCCATGAAATATCTTCGGCGCGTGGTACTAGGACAAGCATCTGACGCTCTTCTAGAGACCTTTCTTGACTTCGCACCTACCACTATCACATTCTTGGAATCTTACGCAGGGGTCCAGTTCTCTCTACGCAAGGGTTTCCCAGACTATCATCCGGAGTGGGAGGGTGGAAGGAAGAGTGGAAGAACTCTGGAGCCCATGCCCTTCTCCCTGAGTTCTCTCGAGAAAGAGCTGTCGAAGTCTATCAGGACCAGCCCCCATTATCCCCCCATCATGCAGTCGGAGGCTGATGAGTGGGCTCTTACCGGATGGAAGAGCAATGTCGTCGTCCAGAGGATGAATGAGGGCGTTGTGACTATGGGTTCTGCTTTCGTAGCGGCCTTGGTGAAGGGATGTGTCGACCATGACGTCGAGCTGTCGAGAAATAGCAGAGTCACTAGGCTTACTCGTGAGAACGGACGCGTAGTGGGTGTCGAAGTTAGCCATAACACGACAGAAGAGCCGATGATCTTGGGTTCTAGAAACTGCGTCGTACTGTCTTCCGGTGGATTTGCCTGGAACCAAGAGATGAAACGCCACTACCTCCGAGGTCCCGCGGTAGCATCTGCGACGCCGCCGGGTGATGAAGGTGATGGGATTCTCCTAGGATCAGAGATCGGGGCGGCTCTTAGAAACATGAACGAAGCCTGGTGGAGCCCTGTCATTCAGATCCCGGGCGAGCTTTATGAAGGCAAACAGTCCTCTCGAATGCTCGTAGCAGAGAGGGCAAAACCAGGTTCAATCCTCGTGAACAAGGGAGGTAGAAGGTTTTGTAATGAAGCAGGAAATTACCACGATATAGCAAAGACATTCCATAACTTCGACCCCTACACCTATGACTTTCCGAACGTTCCTGCCTATCTGATCTTCGATGATAGGTTTCGGAAGAGCTACTTCATAGGGCCACTCTTGCCCGGATCTCCGCCCCCTGAATGGATAAGGGTCGGGAACACAGTCAAAGAGTTGGCGGAGCAGATCGGGATCGACTCAGTGACCTTGTCAAACACGGTTGAACGTTTCAATCAGTTTGCGCGAGAGGGCAACGACCCAGACTTTCACAGGGGTGAAAGCCGCTACGATGTTGGAGACGGTGATCCCAAGGCCCAGTACCCATGCCTAGCTCCCCTGGACACGGCACCACTTCATGCTCTTACGGTCCTCCCAGGAGATATTGGGACCAAGGGAGGCCTTGCTACCAACGAGAGGGCGCAGGTTCTGGACGTTAGAGGAGAAACCATCAAGGGACTCCGAGCTGCCGGGAATGTCGCCGCCAGCCCCATGGGTGGAGGTTACCCGGGCGGAGGTGGTACTCTGGGACCTGCGATTACTTTTGGCTACATAGCTGGCAACAATGCGGCTCGAGATAGATCTAGAGACGAATGAGAGTAGGCCACGTTAGTCAAACGAACACACTTCCCAGTCACGACCCCATGCGCTAGACCGACCACGACGCAAAGGCCATATCCTCTCAAGTCTTAGCTTCGACGGGATTCAGGCTGTCGGGGATCCGGTCGTTTACAGTGCTCATGACGGCTATCCTGGAGAAATACGCTTCTGAACTCATCGTCCATGTCGATGGCATAGATCATCTTATTGATCTCCAAGACAATCATAAAGCGCGGAAGAGCAGCCTCTATAAGAGCCTCGAATAATTCAACTACACACCATCAACAATTCTCATATATGAAGCACTTCGTATACCCATAGGTCTTATCGAGAGTGTGTAATGATGATCGGTGAGAAGGTGCCCCGGATCGAGGGTGTGTCCAAGGTAAGTGGAAGCCTGACATATGTTTCCGATATTGAGCTGCCTGGCATGCTATATGCCAAGGTTCTACGGAGTCCATTTCCGCATGCGCGAATAAAGTCAATCGATATTTCGAAGGCAAATAGAATTCCAGGCGTTCGCGCCATCCTGACAGGTAAAGATACGCCAGGAATTCCCTTTGGTCTTCCAGGGTCCACTGGAGACAAGCTACCTCTCTGTATCGATCTAGTAAGGTTCGTAGGAGATGAAGTCGCTGCTGTCGCTGCAGACGATCCGGAGACCGCGCTGGACGCAGTCGAGTCAATCGACGTTGAATACGAGGAGCTCCCCGCTATCTTCGATCCCCATGACGCATTGAAATCGAATGCCCTAAAGGTCCATCCAAAGGGGAATCTAGCTTTCTATAAGCGACTCCGGGTTGGGAGTATTGAGAAAGCTTTTCGCGAAGCTGACTTGATTCACGAGAGAAGGTATGAAACCCAGAGGCAGGCCCATGTGGCCTTGGAGACAAGGGGAAGTATTGCTGATTGGGACTTGCAAGGAAATCTAACAGTGATCACCACTACCCAGACCCCACATACAGCAAGAACAGAAATCGCTAGATGTTTAGGGATTCCCGCCTCAAAGGTACGTGTGAAATATCCGCCGATGGGCGGAGCCTTTGGTAATAGACTCGTCATAAATATGATTGACCCAATAGCTGCTCTGCTCGCAAGGAAGGCTGGCCGCCCCGTTCGCTTGGTTAATACCAGAGAAGAGGAGTTCATTGCTGCGCGAGCTAGATATCCGTTCACTATCATGCTGAAATCTGCCTTTCGAAAGAACGGCAGGTTCATAGGATGCCATGCTCAAATCATTGGAGACAACGGCGCCTATAACGACAAAGGGCCTGGCATAGTTGGTCATGGATATCGTATCTTGGGAGTTCTCTACAACATTCCTCACATACTCTATGAGACCAGTCTTGTCTACACTAATAATCCACCAGGAACGTCTTTCAGAGGCTTCGGAATGCCCCAGAGCAGCTTCGCAATCGAGTCTCAGCTCGACGAAGTTTCGGAAATGTTGAAACTGGATCCAGCCAAACTACGTCTGAGAAATGTGTCCCATGCGAACATGAAGACGGATGCAGGAGCTCAGATCTATAGTAACGAAATTGAAGAATGCATCAGAACAGCCACCACTCAGATCAAGTGGAGTGAAAAACATGGTAAGCGAAGGCAAGAGAATGGCTGGTTAAGAGGAATCGGCCTTGCTTGCACTCTCAACACTGGCGGAGGAAATAGGAAGTACGGGTATAATTCGGCTGACGCGTTCATAAAGATCTCCGAGGATGGAGTAGTAACTCTGATTACTCCAGCAGTCGATCTAGGAACAGGGGCGGAGACAGTGATGGCCCAAATTGTTTCTACTGTTTTGGGCGTCTCCATCGAGAATGTCAGAGTAGTCGGGCGCGACACAGAAATAACACCTTACGACTTGGGAGCTCTGGCAGATAGAACGACTTTTGTGCATGGGAGTGCGACTAAATCTGCCGCGGAAGACGCGCGATCGGAGTTGCTTGAAGCAGCATCACATATGCTCGATAAGCCGGAGAAGGATCTCAGGCTTGCAAATGGAGACGTTTATGTCAAAGGCAATAGTAAGAAAAAGCGAGCCAAAATTGCAGATGTGGCCCTTTATTCTGTCACCCGTCTAGGAAAAGCCGTTACTGGAAAAGGCAGGTATCTTGACGAGCTAGCACCAAAGGTCGCATCTGGAGAGCAAGGCGGTTTCGAGTTTGAAGGAGGTGGGTTGGACTGTCCTACTTGGTCTTTTGCTTGCCATATAGCAGAAGTTCAGCTTGATCCCTTGACAGGTAAAGTGAGGGTGCAAAATTATGTTGCAGCTATTGATGGAGGTACTATCATAAACCCGATTGGAGCATTGGGAAACGCTTTCGGTGGAATCTCGCAGGGCCTTGGGTTGGCACTGATGGAGAACTTGAGATTAGAAGATGGCACTGTAATCAATCCAAATCTAGGAGATTACAAGATTCCGAGTTTCCGTGATATCCCCACTATTGGACTCAAGTTTGTTAATTCAGTAGATCCTTTAGGACCATTTGGCGCCAAGGGTATCGGCGATGGAGTCCCCTCAGGAGTCCCTGGTGCCATTGCAAATGCAATCTATGATGCAGCGAAGGTTCGAATCAAATGCTTGCCGATTACCCCACAAGACCTGCTAGCTGCAATGAGGAAGAAGCATACATGAAGCCCTTCAACGTCTTCACTCCTAGATCAGTTTCTGACGCTTCTCTCTTCTTGGAGAAGAACCAGAAGGATGCAAGGCCTATCGCTGGAGGTACCGCTACAGTGATCATGATGAAAGAACGAATCCTCGCACCAAACTATCTAATTGATCTGAAGAAACTCAAACATCTTTCCTACATCAAGTTCAACAAAGTGAAAGGATTACGCATCGGTAGCCTAACCACCCATCGGAGCATTGAAACAAGCCGTGCTGTTGCTGAGAATTATCCAGCTCTAAGAGAGGCCTTTGCAAGCATAGGTAATGTCAGGATAAGAAACGCTGGAACGATTGGAGGTAGTTTAGCCTATGCTGAGCCGCAGTGCAATCCTCCCACAATCCTAGCAGCTTTAGGTGCAGAGGTTGTACTTGCTGGAGTTAAGGGTATTCGGAGAGTAGATGCCCACAAATTCATCACTGGAATATTCGAAACAAAACTCAAACCAAACGAATTGATCACCGAAGTAAGAATTCCGCGTATGCCTTCAGGTAGCAGCTGCAAGTTTCTCAAGTTCACTACCAGATCTGAGGAGGATAAACCATCCGCGACCATCGCCTGCTATCTACAGATCGATGCCAAACATGTGTGTAGTGCTGCACGACTAGTAGTCGGTGCTGTTGGCCCAAGGATCTACCGGTGTAAAAAATCAGAATCAATATTGATAGGAAAACGGCTCACCAATCGTCTGCTTGCCGATGCATCAGAGGTATGCACCGACAAGATCGAGGCACTAGATGATATTTACGGATCTCCGTGGTACAAATTGGAAATCTCAAAGGTACTGATGGGAAGAGGATTGCATGCTGCCTGGAATGAAATCAAGGAGTCACAATCGTAACATGGTCGTTCAACATCCAAGAGAAGTAGAAATTAGCCTCAATGGGATTAGAAGAAGAGTAGCCGTCAAGTCTAACTGGACATTACTTCGACTCATCCGAAACAGCTTGGGATGCAAGAGCGTAAAGGAAGTTTGTGGGATTGGTGAGTGTGGTGCTTGTACTGTAATCAAGGACGGCAGAGCAGTGAGTAGCTGTATAGAGCTCGCCATACTGTGTCAAGACTCTACTATCTTGACAGCAGAGGGTTTGACTGATGGAGAGAATCTGCACCCACTTCAAGATTCATTCGTGAAAGAAGGAGGTTTTCAGTGCGGTTTCTGTACACCGGGAATGATCCTCATGGCTAAAGCGTTGTTAGACGAAACCCCGAACCCAACACTAGATGAGATTAAGGAATACATGTCTGGGAATCTATGTAGATGTACGGGATACTGGCAGATAATTGAGTCCATACAGAATGCTGTCCACCAGAAGAATAGCAAACGTATTCATTACCATCACCAACGGAACTCCAAGACTTAATGCTCGCATCCATCACAACTGTTCAATAGCTCGAGACAGGTTCTTAACCACCGCTGCAGTCAGCTCCCTAGCCTTCCACTCCACTACTCTCCGCCCCAGACTGGCTAACTTTCCCGTCATGGTAATATCTGCATGAATCTTCAAAGTCGTAGTCGACGAATCATCTTCTTGGAGTTTCAGTTCAAGTATTTCGTGAAACGAACCCAGTTTTGATGCTTCTTCGCCCCGGATATCCAGGGTCGTCGAATATTGGACGTCGTTTGTTGTTTGCTTTATCGAAATATTGTTGAAGGAAGAGTTCAGGAATCCGACTTTGATCTTGGCATCAGCAAGATATTGATCTCGTCCACTCGCTCGAATCCTCGTCAATCCAGGGATCAACACTCTGAATGTAAGAGGGTCATTCAACATCGACCATATTTTCCTTGTTGGAGCTTTTATTCGAACTTCATCGTCTATAATCAGAGTCCAAACCCGAGACTGTAGCTCTCTCCTTTACAATTAACAATTTCGCGTGAACAGATGGAGATGTTGTCTATCAGAGGAATTCTTCACATTCGGTACTATTTTCCAAGGTGGGCCGGATTGTGTGCTATTGGAGCTGGGGCTTTTTGAGATTCTATTGATTTAACTCTGCAGAGGTATGAACGCGCTGGAACCGAACCTGTTATTGGATCGATGTCATCGTTAGGGATAATCGAGTTGAAATTAGCGCCTTCTGGACTGAATGGGTCGTAACCAGGCAGTCCTAGTTCCTTGCATTCCTGCCACCAGCCAGTCTGGGTAGAAACAACCCCAGGCATAATGTCTGGTGTCAGCTTGGCCTTTACGGTTATCCCTGCTTTTGGGGTCTCAAGGCAAACCCATTCTCCCTGCTTTATTCCATACTCAAGAGCAGTATCTGGATGAATTTCTACGTACGGTTCTGGAGCTTGCTTTCGAAGAACAGGAATGCTACGATAGGCACCGTGGTTGTAAGGTAAAATCTTGTTATTGGTCAAAACGAGCGGGAAGGACTTCGCTAGATCAGGCTTGCTAACAGGACTCATGGCTGGCTCTCTATATCTTGGGAAGGCTTCATGGCCATTCTTGGCAAGTGCGATCGAGTAGATCTCTATCTTCTTGCTTGGTGTGTCGAACCCTTTGCTCATACCTGTCCTGGGATCCTTTTCTGCAAAGCTACGATACTTCTTTTCTAGTGGAATGGATATTCCCATATCACTCTCGACGAGCTTTTCTATACTTAGGCCAAGTGGAGCCAACTGATGATCATAACCGGCAATAAAGTCGCCATTCCAGAATTTATCCCCAAAGCCCAGTCGCTTCGCCAGATCGAACAATATTTCGATATCTGGTCTGGACTCATGAAGAGGTTTTATCACTGGACGTCTTAATTGAATGTGTGCAAAATCTGCCTTTTGCCAGTCCCCTAGACCCCACCCCTCCCAAATAGTGGAAGCAGGCAAAATGATATCTGCATGCAGATGTGTGGGGTTGACGAATAGGTCAATCGCTAGAAAGAATTCGAGATTCTTTAGCGCTTCTCTACCACGAAGTGTGTCTCCGTTTGACATGATTAGACTGCCACCTATTGACACGAAGCCTCTTAATTGGTAAGGCTTCCCGGTCAAGATAGCCTCATAGATTTCATATGCCTGTGCATTACCTGGAGCAGAAGCGGGGCCGAGGGGCCGTTTTCCATACCCGAGGCGTTTTTGTACGACTTCGCGTGAAAGGTCTGACCTCAGATCTATTTTCTGGAAATCCAAAGGCGCCTGGATAAAGTTGCCACCCGGGGTGTCGAAATTTCCGGTAAGTGCATAGACCAGGCAAACAGCACGATTTGTTATCATTGCGTTAGTGTGCTGTTCCAGCCCATTGTAAGTAAAATAGCAAGCTGGCTTTATGGTCGAAAAGAGTCTAGCAGCATTACGAACCTTGTCTGCAGGGGCCCACGTTGTCTTTTCCATCTTCTCGGGAACATAGTCTTGCGATATCTCTGTTAGAATTTGGAAGGCCGTAGCACATGATATCTCGCCCGACTGCGATGATATCCGGTACTCTCCACTAATAGCAGGATTGGTATCTGAGAGAGTGTAGCTCTGAGAATTGGGGTTGTAGATAGAAGGAGAGTTGCTATGGTCATCCCATACCACGTACTGGTTGTCGCTTCCGCCCTCGACTATGTCCTTCTCCAACAGAAGATTCCCATTGTCCCGTCTCACCAAGAATGGCCCATTAGTCCAGTCGCGAATGAAGTCCGCGTCATAGAGCTTTTCCTCGATCATCACCTGGATCATACTAAGAGCAAGAGCTGCGTCTGTGCCAGGTCTCACAGGTACCCAGACATCTGCCTTTGCTGCAAGTGGAGTCCTACGGGGATCGATGACGATAAGCTTGGCTCCCTTCGATCGTGCCTCTGTGATGTATTTCGCATAGTTAACGTTCGTTGCTGCGGGGTTCACCCCCCACAATAGAACGCAAGAAGTGTGACTGAAGTCTGGAGTAGGAGAAGCTGGATATTGTCCAGCGCTGCGGTGTAAGATACCCCATGTGTACTTTGAACCGGAGTCCTTATGCCAGTTGCAGATGTGAGTTGTGCTAGCAGTATTTGGAGTGCCAAAAGAGGAACTCAGACGATAGACCCAGTCGTCATAATCACGGGAGCCACTTCCCGCGCGAGATGGACGATAGAAGAAGACTGCTTCCGATCCATGATTCTTTTTTATATCCAACAATTTTTGGGCTGCAGTATCGAGTGCTTCCTCCCAACTAATTCGAACCCATCCGGGATCTGGATCCCCTTTTGGACGAGTACGTTTCATCGGATATTTGATTCGATCCTTTGCATAAACAAGCTCAGGAGCTGCAAGCGTTCCCTTGCTGCACGCGGAAGAGTTGGTCGGATGATTCAGATCTGCCTCAATCTTAACCAAGACGCCGTTCTTCACATGAGCTATTGTCGGACAACGCGCATAACAAAGGATACAGTAGGTATGAAAAATACCGTCGCTTGGAGATGGTACTCGATTGGACATATAATGTAAATTCACTTGAATAGATCTTATTTAACTGTTCGAGAAGCTTGAACAAAATGCGTCATATGTTCTACAATATCGAAAATAATAGAAAATATTATACAATAATTATTTACTTGATAGTAGGAAAATTAGGGTGACTCCCGAATACGATAAGTACGTTATTGTCGCATTAGGTTCAGTTCAAGCCAGTCAGACATGATCTTTTTCATCTCGTCTTCATGTCCTTCATAGTAGTGGTCAGCTCCAGCTATGTCAAAGATAGTTTTCATCCCATCTTTCGCTTCGTCATATAGCCTCTTTGAAAAACGGTTCAGGCGAGACTCCTCTTTTCCTGAGAGGAGAAGAATTGGACAGGTAATGGATCTTACATGTCTCAGAGCGTTCGCCTTGTCATTGGGGCCATACTTGTCGATGAGTGTCCTGGCACTATAGAAGTTAGTTGTGCCATCCAGTCTTTTCAGTCGAAAGATCTCCTCAGGCCGTTTCTCGTTCACCATCCATTCCGCGTCTGAGTGGATCTCGTCAAAATTTTCAAATTTCTGGTGTCTCTCGTCATAGGAGAGTTCAGCACATGAACATGATATGACCGCCTTCACACTGTTGCGTTTCCTTTTTGATTGATATTCGATGACTTTGGCTGCACCTAAAGAATGACCGACAAGCCCAATTCGTTGGAGTCCTTTTTCTTCTAGAAATCCCAGGAAAGCATCAAGATCCAATAAAGAGTGTTCCATCAGCTCAAAGGCAGCTCCCATAAGTGACGCACCTTTCGGGCTTTCAGAGATCCAGTCGTGGCCGCGTGTGTTCATCACTATTGTTCTATATCCGTCGTCGGCAAGATGCTCAGCAAAATATCGAAGTGGAGTATTGTAGAAGTTATGCGCCACCCCATGAACAAAGACCAAACCAACGGGGGGCGTCAATTCCTTCTCCGCGTTCCAAAACATCACTCCATCCAGTTTTACTCCATCAGATGTCCTTGCGGATACGAGCTCGATATTTGCCAATGGTCTCCCCTTGATGCCTAATATTCGTCGCGAATAACCCTTTCTACGGGATTGGTCAGATTGATACACTCACCAGACAAATTCTTCCAGATACCAAATATCTGGGACGTAATTCTCGAATATTGTCGTCGCTTAGAAATGAATAGTGTCAAGACCTTCAGCTGTCCCCCTTGTTAGAAGGCACGAAGAGATAACTAGACCTACTTTGAGTTATCATGGACAACAATGTCAGATCGCGACAGTCTAGCCAGAATTGTGGAGCCCAGGAGACCCCCAATCGATCCACGGCGAACTGCCTTCTTTGTTTGCGATATGCAAAATGATTTCGTTCACGATGATGGTGCTTTTCCAAGACGCAGCGGATCAAATGCAGCGTCGGTTTTGATTCCACCGTTCAAGAGGGTATTGGCGTCTTGTAGGGAATCAAAGATCCCCATCTTCTATACTCGCGTAGTCAATAGAGTTGACGGAGTGGGGCAGAGCCTAAGGATGAGCCGCGAAATAGGAGCGTTAATGGAAGGGTCTTGGGGAGCAGCAGTAATCGACGAGCTAAAACCCTTACCTGCGGAATTTGACATCATCAAATGGCGATATAGCGCATTCTTCGCTACTCCTCTTGAGATGATGTTGCGAGGACTAAACATTCAGACTATTGTTCTGGGAGGAGTAGCCACTAACGGAGGAGTTGAATCCAATGTTCGTGATGCAGAGTACCGCGACTTCAACGCGGTAGTCCTTAGCGACCTTTGCTCAGCACGAACCAAGGAACTCCATGAAGCCTCGCTAGAGACAATTCGCTCATCCTTCGGTCGCGTCATGACATCTGCAGAGTTCATTAACATCCTCTCGAAATAGCTGACAAAATTCTGCCCGAAGTCCTTCGAGAAGAATTCCAATGACAGCTGATGTAGGGAAACAAGTGGAGGAATTGAGACAAATGCGCTGGCAGCTCAATGAGGATGACTTCCGCAAGATGGCCCAAAAGTCAGCAGGAATCAATTTTTCACCAGAAGAGGCTAATTGGGCAAGAGAGATGCTAGCTACCGTCCTAGAAAGTCTACGAGGAATCGATCTTGAAAGTCTTGCAGATGTGAGACCCGACTTCATAACTCTAGATGATTACGATGAATGAAGAGTCGCTCGCGTTTTTAGGGATCCGAGCGGTCTCCAATATGATTAGAAGGGGAGACATTTCATCCATGGAAGTCACGCGGATCCTCCTCGATCGAATTGAACTCCTGAACCCTAAGATGAATGCCTACATTCTCGTTCTTCGTAATGAGGCATTGGCGGAAGCTCGACTCCGCGATGAGGAGAGTAAAAGAGGGAAATTCTCCGGTCTTCTTCATGGAATTCCCGTCGCTATTAAAGACATTATCGCCATTCGAGGTGCAAAGATGACTTGTGGTTCCAAAATCATGCAGAATAAAGTTACCTCCAAAGATGCTGCAGTAGTAAAGAAGTTAAGAAATGCCGGAGCTGTAATCTTGGGGAAGCTTAACCTTCACGAGTTTGCCTATGGAGTTACTAGTGAAAATCCCCACTATGGCCCAAGTCTAAACCCTTGGGACCTATCAAGAATTACAGGAGGATCTAGTGGAGGGTCTGGCGCCGCAGTTGCTGCTGGCCTTTGCTATGCTGCCCTTGGGACGGACACAGGTGGCTCAATTCGGATTCCCGCGTCTCTCTGTGGAATAGTCGGACTAAAGCCAACCTTTGGAGTAACCAGCACAAGTGGGGTCTTCCCGCTCAGCTGGTCTTTGGATCACGTAGGTGCGCTTACTCGCCGCGTCGACGACACATCAATAATGTTCAACGCAATGCGTATTCGCGACAGTAATGCCTCTGTACTGAGAAGTCAAAGACTCGACGGCAAGATGAACGACAACCTGGAGGGCAAAGTGATCGGCGTACTAGAGGAGACATTTGAGGGAACAAATGAAAATGTGGTCACAGGAGTTAAGGCCGCCGTCCAGATTTGGGAGAAAGCGGGTTTTCAGATGCAAGATGTATCATTTCCCCACTTGCGCGAGGCCCGTGCTGCAGCAACCATAGTCCTGGCTTCTGAGGCAAGCGCTCACCACGAACAGTTGCTACGCCAGCTGGAAAATGAATATGGAGAAGATGTAAGGTCGAGATTAAAGATGGGCTTGCTATTCACCGGCACAGAATATGTCAATGCCCAGAGAATTAGGAGGATGATAAAAAGGAATTTGACGTCACTATTCAAGAAGGTGGATG
>DAEN01000017.1:2297-4529 GCA_002495315.1 Thaumarchaeota archaeon UBA141 | reverse complement strand
GTCACCTTCTATCTTTGTGAGGACGCCATTAACCCTGTGCGCTCTTATTCCACACTTACCTCCAAAGCACATGTAGCAAGCTGATGGAAGCCAGAGATCTTCCTGTACTCCTAACACGCCAGACATCGTATTTGTCGTATATCGGGAGATGTATAAACAGTTATTATATTTTATAATGGCCTCATTAACACATATTATATGGGAGATTGATACCTTCTCCTTGACGGCCATGAAGATTACAAGTTTTGAGGTAGTGAAACTCAATCTCCCCACCAGGATGACTTTGAAGTCGGTAGCAGCTTGGGCGCCCGGAGGCATTCTGAATCTCGACGAGGTATTCTGCGTAATGGCGAGCCTTACGACTGACGATGGAATTGTAGGTACCGGAACAACCGCGACCGTTACCGGGTATGCCGGGATGACCCATGATACACTAAATGACGCAGTACGCTATCTGGGACCCTCTCTCGTAGGTATCGACCCCTTCGATATCGAGGAAGCTCATCTGCGGATGAAGGGAACGCTAGGAGGAAACTACCCTGCAAAATCCGTCTTTGATATAGCGCTGTATGACATCATGGGAAAGAGCATTCAGAAGCCAATCTACAAACTCCTAGGCGGTAGAGTGAGAGAGAGCTTCGTGACGGATAGAGCCTTGATGACTCATGGCAAGACTGGCAAGGAAATAGCAGCAGATACTGCCATGTACATGGAAGAAGGCTATAGAGGGTTCGAGGTTCACGTCGGCTCAGGTTTGGAAAACGATGTGGAGAGCATAAAGGCAATTAGAGATGCAGGAGGCGCTGACATAGCCATCATTGCTGACGCTCACCAGCACTGGAGCATCAAAGAGGCTATACGGACAATCAAGGCCTTAGAGAGGTATGACGTTGTAATAGAGTCGCCGACTAAAGGGATCAAGAATATGGGCGAAGTGAAAAGGGCAGTAGATGTACCGATTGCTGCAGACGAGGACTGTCACACGGTCGACGACGCCTTTAGGATAATATCCGAAGGGGCGGCTGACGTGTTGACAATAAAACTCGTAAAGGCAGGTGGTCTCTACCCTTGCAAGAAGATCTCCGACATGGCTCAGGCCGCAGGGGTTGCGATTAGAATCGATGGGGTCCCAGGGGACACGAAGCTCTCTAACACCGCGGCGGCCCACCTTGGAATGACCATTTCAAATATCATCCCCGGCTCGGGCGTCATGCAAAACAAATACTTCCTGCGCGAAGATGTTGTTGTTGAAGGGGGTCTAACCATGGGTCCTGACGGGAAAGTCACTGTTCCGGAAACACCCGGAATCGGCGTAACCACGTCCAGCTCGCTCAACAAAGGGTCCTGATGAAGTCATCAATTAGCTTCTGAATCCATCGTCGTCTTAGACTGTGAAAAAGCGAATCTCACCACGGCTTCTTAGTTTCAACAATCAATTAGATCTATGGATCGAGGCCTTTACTAGGTGAAGGGTGGCCTCCATTCTGGCTGTTTCGCGTGAGTTTTCCTTCTCAGAGGTAGTGACACCAGACTCTTTCGATATTATCCAGCAGTTGTAACATGGTTTACATCAGGCGCATGGGTATCAGCGCATAGCTGACTCCCGCTCCCGAAAGCGTCAACAGCAGATGAATCGCCACGAACATTGCGTTATTGTAAGCTGCACTCGTCTCACGGGGCCCCGCTAGGAACAAGTTAACGTTCAGGAATGCAAGAACTAATCCGGCCACTGGCGTCAAGATCCCTAGGACCAGAAAGATTCCCCCAAAGATCATCGCTGAAAAGGTTAGTGCAGCAAAGGTGTGCGGATGGGTGAGGACAACTCCGTTAATGAAATTCCGGTAGACAGTGGTTCTCGGTTTGAATGATGAGACGACCGTCTCCAGATGATTCCCGTCTCTCCTTTCTTTTGACAGGTGGCTCCAACCGTCCCGAATCCAGTACAAGCCAATGATAACCCTGAGGACAACGAGCCATTCAGCAGCAGAGACGACTTCTAGCACGGCTTTTCTCAGTCATCCTGCGGACATTCAGTGTTAATATCCGATTCGCCGATGGTGAGCCTATCAGGGGAGAGGTATTGTAGACTAGTTAGCTAGAATCGCCATCCAGATATTACGTATTACGGGTACTGAATTCGAGGTCTTTTTGGGTCTCTGTCTCCTAGTAAGCCCAAACCCAAATAAGAACGGAATACTCGAACTACCGAAAGTATAGGTGAAGTGGATTGCC
>DAEN01000017.1:0-1892 GCA_002495315.1 Thaumarchaeota archaeon UBA141 | reverse complement strand
TCGCCTTCTGAAACTGATCCTACTGCTCCCGCTCAACCACGGTTCAATACTGATCCCATTCCCGATACTCCCTCGCAGGGAGCATTGCACCAGGGAGAGAATATGACCGCCGTGACAGGTGATGATTTTGAGGGCCTAGGAAGCAACCTAGGAGGAGACAGGCTGTCCGTGACAACAACTGCCGAGTCATCAACATCAACAGAACCATCTACTACCCCGGGTGAGAAGCAAATCACAACGCAACCAGCAACGACCAGTAAAATTCCAACGATTGAATCAATACTCCAACTTAATCAATTAGAAGAAAATCTCGCAGATATACCTAGATTAGCTTGGGAAGACACTCACAGAATATTGGATTTGAATAGTCAAACATTGAATGCAAATGTAGATCTTCAGATAGATATTGGACCTACAACAAAACCTTATTTTGAGGGTTCTGAAAATGCGCTTAAGAAAGCTATTAACTTTTGGTCCAAGTTTGATCAACCCACAAAATATTGGGTTCTTTATTACAATTATGACGACAAAGCATGGGCAAAAGAGCAATTGCTTCAATCGCCAATTTTTTCAAATATAGAAGGTAGTGCAGATGCTTTGGTGGAGGCTCCCTGCACTGATACGATCTGTACTGGTGCCAACTCAGGAATAGAATCTAGTTCTGTAGGTGTTGGAGTTTATGGGATCCATCAACCTGATTCCCGGGACACCTATAGACATGGGCCTCTTCAAATTCATGAATTCACTCATTCAGTTCAAGCTGCACCTTGGATAGGAGACGATCATCCTACCGAAGGACCACAAAGAAACGGTCCTTGTTGGCTAAGTGAAGGACAAGCACAGTTCGCGGGTCTTACGGTTGGGACTGAAAGTTATGAAGAATATCTAAAGCTTAGGAATGAGGACATATGGAATTCCCTTTTTAGTCCAAATCCAAGAGTCCCTTCCTTTAATGACTTTTCAACTCCAAAGATCATCGAGTATTACGATAATAACGTGCCATGGGAATGCCAGGGCAAAAGAACAGATCCTTCAAGTACAAGGAATGATGATTACGAATTAGGATATTCAATAGGCTTTTTGACTGTAGAGGCTTTGAGTGTTCTTGGTGGTGGAGATTCATCTATGCATCTTTACAGTCTGCTGGGGCAAGGGAAAACCTTTGACGAGGCTGTTGAATTGATCTATGGGCATAAATGGAGTGAAGCCAAACAGAGCATTGCATCAGTTGTCAGTTCTATGATTTTGGATATCGAATTGCAGCAAGAACAACTAACTGAGGCCAAAACACAACTTGGAGAGAAAAAGGAAACAACTACTACATCCGATACCCTTGAGCGAATCACAATTGGCCTTCCATTTGATCCTAAGAATCCACCAAACGGATTACAGCCTATGGGTGAGACCATAAATCATGAGGCCGAATATGGTGGTCATCCAGGCATAGATTTTCAGTGGATTGCTGATGAGCCACCTAAATTATATGCCTCAGCCAAGGGCATTATTGTAGAAATAATAGAAGAACCACCAGATTGGACCCTGACATTAAGTCACACGGGATTCGATAGGGAATATTATACACGATATGGTCTTGGATCATACGATACTAGCCTTGAAATTGGAGACGAAGTCGAAAAGGGTATGTTTCTAGGGCACGTACCATCTCCCCATCCCGAAGATAACATGTACGGAACACATTGGGAATTTGGATTCGCTTGCTTAGGTGAACAATGCAACTATGGAGATCGTCTATGTCCTATGACATATTTTGATGAGGGTTCTCGAACAGTCATGGAGACAACATGGGCATCTGCCAACTATGATGCTAAGGATCAATTTCCTCACATATGTAGTGGATTCTACTATGAAAAGGACGGATGAATAGCGATCTG
>DAEN01000052.1:7117-27059 GCA_002495315.1 Thaumarchaeota archaeon UBA141 | reverse complement strand
GCGAGTACGGGGATGCGATCTATCAACATTGTATTCAGTGCAAAATGTGTCACATTGATTGTCCTTCGAACGTTGATGTTGGGAAGCTGATAGCTGAGGCAAGGGCGCAATATGCCGCAGTCCGTGGCTTGCCCAGAGGGTACAAGTATCTGATGAATATTGACAAGTACGGTGAATTGGGATGTAAGATGGTACCCGTCTCAAATTGGATATTGCGAAATCGGATTGCGAGACGTTGTATAGAAGTTGCTACTGGAATTGACAGACACCGTCGGATACCTCCTTTTACCAAGCGCACTTTCATGGACATGTTTAGAGAGCAGGAAGGACAAAGATCCAGAATCCCACAAAAGAATGATGTCGTTTTCTTCTGTGATACTTACTTGAATTATAACGATCCAGAAAGGGCTATGGCATTGGTTCAGATCCTTTCGAAGAACGGTATTGGAGTCTTGGTACCGCCACAATTATCTTCAGGGATGCCGGCATTGGTTGAAGGCGCCCATACACTCGGCAAACAGATAGCGGAATTTAACGTAGCCAATCTTGCTCCCCTGGTAAAGCAGGGAGTGCCTGTGGTGACGATGTCACCAAGCGCGGGTTTGACTCTAAAGATGGAATATCTGAATGTACTTGATACGGAAGAATCGAGACTTGTTGCCGAGAACACTTACGACATGCATGAATTTTTATTCGACATTCTCCAAAGAGGCGAACTCTTAGATCTTGCTCCAGTTCACATGGACGCTCTAGTACATTTACACTGTCATCACCTGGTGCAGGGTATTGAGAGGAAAGTTCTTGGTTTGCTTAGATCTATACCTGATCTCAATATCAAGACCATTGAGAAGGGCTGCTGTGGAGTAGGGGGATCGTTTAGCTTCATCAAGGGAAATCTTCAGAAATCACTGAAGATGGGGGAGGAGCTTTTTGGTGAAGTTAGAGCAACTTCTCTCCCGATCTTCTCTACTGGAGAGTCATGCGCTTTACAGATGGAGCAAGGTTCAGGTAGAACGATCGGGTTGACGGTGGATCTTCTTGCAGATGCGTGTGGACTTCATCTCAGTGGATGATCTTCTCAGAGTGGGAGTTTCTTGTCAATAATATCTTCGACAGCTCTGAGCGAATCCGTTCGCCTACATTTTGTAGTTCACTTAAGCTAGTTACTTTCCTCCTAGGCCAGAATCCTTCTTTGACTTCCTTGATGAAGCGGGGAATGATGTGGACATGCAGATGGGGGACTTCCTGAGAAGCTGCTGAACCATTATTTTGGCCCAGGTTAATTCCATCTGCATTAGTTGCCTGTACGACGGCTCGGGAAATAACTGCTGCCAGGCTGAATGTCTGGCCAACTTCCTCGCGTGGCATTTCCATCACATTTACGTAATGTTTTCTAGGTATTACCAAGGTATGTCCGGTATTGATTGGACGTTTATCCATGAAAGCGAGATAGTTAGAATCTTCGAAGACTACAACAGCTTTGTCCTGATGTGCGCTTATCTGACAAAACGGACATTCCTGCACAGGGTGCAAATTGTTGTATACCTTACTTAAATCCACTCTAAAAGACATGAGGGGTAAATTTACCTACGGTTCTTCAAATAGGGTGATCTGTTAACTAGAAAAGGCATATCTAGCATCTGGGTTGGTTTTTGAATAGTATGACAAATCTCAAGGTAGGATACTGGGCGGCTCAAGAACAGTATGACCCTGAGACTTTGCTAGAGTTTTCACGACATGCGGAGGTCGTTGGTTTTGACACAATTGTCACAAGCGATCACTTTCATCCTTGGCGAGATTCTACCGGTTCTGCAGGTTTCCCTTGGGTTTGGATGACTGCTGTAGCAGCTCAAACCAAAGTGGCACAAGTCGGTACTGCAGTCACTACTCCTATGTTCCGATATCATCCAGCGATTGTGGCCCAGGCCTTTGCAACTCTCGATTTCATGTATCCAGGAAGAATATTTCTTACAATAGGTGCTGGACATAAGTTTAATGAAACTCCGCTAGGCTTCAATTGGCCGGGGTTTGGCGAGAAGGTTCAACGGTTGAAAGAATCATTAGAAATAATCCAGCTCCTCTGGAAAGGTGGATTTGTAAACTATAACGGAGAATATTATACCCTGAGGAACGCAAAACTCTACACACTGCCCAAGAAAAAAATTCCACTCTATATTGCAACTTCAAATCTTAAGGTGGCACACATGGCCGGGAGAGCTTGCGATGGTATATTGACAAATCCTCGAGGACTAGAGAATCACGCTGCGATAATGAAATCGATGGCGAATGGCGCCTCTGAGGAAGGACTTGATCCATCGAAGCTGGATACTTGTTTGGAGTTCAAGGTGGCTTATAGTGTGGATTTTGACAAAGCTCTTCAATCAGCATTACACTGGGCGCCGACAGCAATCCCTAGGAAGAAGAGAGAGGAGTTCTCTGACCCGCGCGAGCTCGAAGATAATGTAGGGCCTGAAGAAACTACCAAGATCAAGGAGTCGTGGCTTATCACTACTGGCTCTGAAGAGATCATAAAGCGGTTGGGTGATTTCTTGGCCATGGGATTCAATCGGGTGTATATCCACAGTGCTAGCCCAAATGAGCATCGTTTCCTAGATCTTCTTGGTCGTGATATCCTTCCTTGGATGCGAGAGTATTACGAGAACCTAAGTCCGCCTACCTATGTCACGTTCGAATGACTCGTATTATGCTACAGCTGACTGATGCCAGTTCCTAATGTAATCGGGGAGCTCTAATCCCTTTGATTCTACACGTTCCACTAGAAAGATAGGTAGTGGACTTAGAGCGAATGCAGCCTGAATGTAGAAGTTACTTGGAACCCCAGGTTCTGTATCATTCTGTATGAGGAATGCCGCGTCTGAAAGAGATTCAATAGTTGAATTCGCTGTGCCAACTATGGATAAAATTTGTCCTCCCATTTTTCTGAAACTGCGGCACAATCCCGCCACGATCTCAGTTTCTCCACTATTGGAGACCACTACAAGCACATCGCCAGGGCGGGGCGGAGGAGTGTTTGTCTCCCCTGCAACATATATGTGATCGCCCATGGCGCGTTTGACGTGGCCGACTCGAACACCAGTCATTCTAGTGACTTCCTGACTGCTACCAAGACCGGCGAAGAAACAAGATCCTCTTTGCTCAAGAGCGTCCAAGAGATCCTCATACAACTGCGACTTGACGATCTTATTCACAGTCGTTGATATTTGTGTAGAGAGATTCTTCGCCAGGGGTATCACTTGAGCAGCGGATGCATCGACGTTCATGGCACGAGTCATGCTGTGGAAGAGCAACCCACTGGAGAGAGTAAAGATATCTTCGATTACTCCAAACGGTCTGAATTCACTAGGTTCACCTACGGCTTGGGATGTTTCTTTTCCATTCATTAGAAGACGGTTGCCATATTTTTCTGAGAGCTTCCCAAGCGGTGAATCGAGAACGGTTGTAGCTAGATCTATTCTGAAGTCTCGCGCATCCTTAGAGTTGGCTATGTAGTAACCCAATTTCTGTGCATCCAGAAGAGGGTTTAGGGATCTTCCACTGCCTGAATTTATCAGCAGGCAGATCTGACCATAGCGTTTCCGTAATACTGGAGCTGCTTCAGCCAGATCCCGTCCTGGGAAGCCAATATCACTGCGGTCCATGACCATCTTGCCGTGACCCATCTTGGCCATTTCACTACAGGATATACTAAGAGCACCCTTGGATCTACCCTCGCCAGCTGGTATTATTACACCGGCACTCTTGATGTCATGGTAGACGGCCTCTATTTGCTGACCATCAACCTGCCAAAGGCCGTTGAATATCTTTTCTATGTATTTTCCAGTATTTAGAGTTCCAGTTATCAAGGTCCCAGAATATCTTTGTGGGTATGTGATCATCAATAGTTATGCTTTCCCATAGTACTTTGCATATAGGGAGTACACTTCAAAGAAATAGCTACACAATGGACGGCGAGATTCTCATAACGATATGTGGCGGTGAAATTTGCCAATTCGCTTCACTGGAGTTATTGTGATTGACACTATCTGCAGAATTCTTGCGGAATCTCTTTCAGTATAAGTCAAAAGTGGGCCGGAGGAGATTTGAACTCCCGACCTTTCGATTATCAGTATCGTCGTAACCTTTAGGGTTACTCGAACGCTCTAACCATTCTGAGCTACCGGCCCGTAATTCTTTTTTTATCGCTGTAGATTTTATTCTTTCTGGAAACCTCCTGTGTAATACAAGCGCATAGCATTTGCTGAAGATAAACTACACCATGTTGCTTTCTATTTTCCAGATTTGGATATTGGTTGACATTCTTTTCTATGGGTCAGTAGCTGTTATTTTTCCCTTAGGACTAGGAGAGTTGAACATGTTGACTCTTCTAGTGGTATAGATGACAATTGCAGGGGCAGAATAAATAATGCATAAGCTATTAACCAATAGCTGCCTATACCTTTATGGATCGGAGAGCCATCTGGGCCGGTAACATCTGTAGAAATGAAATGGATGACGGATGTTCAGTGGTAGAATAGTAGTGACTCTAAGACCCGACTTGCAAGTACCTTGCCAAGAGCTCGGGTGGTCGTGGGTTCAAATCCCACCCGGTCCACACTTTCTATAGGTGTCTCCACTTTAGAATGGCGTTGAAAACAGACTCTGATGCGATCGTCCGGCATGAAGCAGCCGCCGCATTGGGATCAGTGGGAAATGACCACTCAAAGAATGTTTTGGATGAGGCTTCGAATGACGAAAATGAGATTGTTGGAAACTCTGCTCATGCATTAATCTTCTATCTCGATTTCCTCAATAACACTAAGAAAAATAGAATCTAATCATATGTCTTGCAGAATTTGCATGGACGCACTTCCCCGTTAGTGTGTTGGTTCTTGTTGTTATGCTAAACTTTATCTTTCAAGGGATGTCTTTCTCAAGAGAATGGTCGCTGAGGAGCTCGAACTCCATAGTCTTGATGATGTAGGGCCTGCGACCAGGCAAAAATTGACTGAAGCCGGAATTCTCACTATATTGGACCTAGTCGTCAGAGGACCCTCTGAAATTTCTGACGTCGTCGGCGTTGATATCAATCGAGCTGCCGAACTCTGCAACAAAGCGCGTACAAAACTCGTAGAGATGGAGAGATTAGATCGTGATTTTGTCCCAGCAAGCGAGATCTATACAAAAAGAATGGCAATAGACCGGATCTCTACTGGATCCACCAATCTGGATGAGCTCTTAGGAGGTGGTGTCGAGACTCAAGCGGTGACTGAGTTTTATGGGGAATTTGGATCTGGAAAGACGCAGATCTGTCATACTATGTGTGTAACAGTCCAGCTGGGGAAGGAAGCCGGAGGACTTGAGTCTAGCGCTATCTATCTCGATACGGAGAACACTTTTCGACCTGAGAGAATTTATTCTATAGCGGAATCCAGGGGTTTGGACCCTCACAAAGCACTTCAACGGATAACTGTTGCTAAAGCGTACAATAGTGCACATCAGGAAATTATCACCGGCGAGCTAGGAAATGTTGTCGAGAAAGAAAAGACCAAGCTCATAATAATTGATTCTGCTGTAGCTCACTATAGAGCAGAGTTTCTAGGGCGCGCTACCCTGTCTGAAAGGCAGCAGAGACTAAACAAGTTTATGCATCTTATATTGCGGACAGCTGAAACATACAACACAGCAGTTGTAGTAACTAACCAGATCCAGTCAGCTCCTGATGTCTTATTTGGAGATCCCTCTAAGCCCACTGGCGGCAACGTGGTTGCACACACGAGTACTTACAGGATATCCCTGCGAAAGGCAGGGAAGAACCGAATAGCTAGAATGGTGGATAGTCCATGTCATGCTGAGAGGGAGATGGTATTCATGCTAGGACAGAGAGGTATTGACAACCCTTCAGAAGAGACTGCGACCAAACGCGAATGATTCGTTCTACCTGTTCATCAGTTTAATTAGTCATTGAGGGATAACTTTCGCTATGCTCGATTTCGGAAATTGTTAAATGGTTTGCCAGCGGTGGTGATCAAGAATTGCCACGACGTATTGGTAGTCTTGAAGATTTCAGAAGAGAACTCGCAAAAGCAACTGATTGCAGGGTTGTTTCAAGGGGAGAATCATTCAAGATAAAGCTTCGGACTAAGGCTGCATTATGGACTTACGTGATCGAAGCTGCTGAGGCAGATAAGGTGTTGCAAGAAGTAAAGATACCAATAACTGAACTCTAGAGTAGTTCAGTAAAGACTAGTATTGCAAGAGTTCCAAATAGCACTGGGATTGGGAGTCCAGGGAAGACTTTCACTCTGTTTGCGAGCCATAAAGTTAGGGCAACTCCGGCGTTGGTTGTGACTAGCGTTACAATGAATCCCGCTGTCCCTGAGATGATATTAGCTACAGCAGGCAACATTGAGTAGAATACTATGTCGCCAATTCCAATCTCAATATCTCCCACGACAATTGTTAGGGGGCTAAGACCACCTTTGTTGAGGGCAATTAGATGCTTCAGCGGCCCTTTGAAGACAGCGTAGATATCATACGCTGCGAAGAAAAGGGGGAGCAGAAATATCGTGGGTGGCTCTAAAGTGAACGCAAAGTACGCTCCAACTTCGGACGCTATGATCAGACATGTGAGGGATGAAAATGGAATAAGTCGAGAATGACTGCCTGGGAGAATCAAAGGAATAACAACACCTATGCCCGCGAGGATGGGTACAATCATGGTTAGAAATGGTGTAGTTATCGTTCTCATGATGAGACTCAGGAGAAGGTACGTCATCATGAAGCCAGTTAGGGCGATCAAGAGAACGAAGATCCGACGTAAGAACAATTCGCCTGACTTTCTCCTCATGGCCCAGACGAAAAGAGATGTCAAGATGAAAGTGAATGCAAGTAACAGAAGCGAATTTCCAATGGCGCCATGGACGGAACTACCGAACGGCTGGTAGGTTCCAATTGTCCTAGATCCAGTACTTAGGAGAGATACTAAAATGACAGAGCTTGTCTGCGTTGCCATTATTGTGAATAGAATAGTGACGTTAGTACGCGAACTCAAGTTTGACATCTCTCGGGGAGAAGAACACGGGTTGACTTCGGCACTTACTACATAACATCGGTTGCTTAGTATTTTCCTCAGTTACTGTATTTGAGAACTCTCTACAGTTAACATAGCAACTGAATATCGATGCTGGTCGCTCGATTTCTTTGGCATGTTCTTTAAAGTGAAAATCTTTGGTGGAAGTGAAAAGTACTGTACATTTAGACAATGAATCGCGCGCCAGGTTCTGGCGCCTCAGCTTCAAATCCAAAGGTATTCTTCATCTCGTCGGCTAGCGCAATGCATGCTTCTGATTCGCCGTGAACAGGCAGTACCTTTGGATTGCCCTTTATTGATCGAAACATTTCCAGAAGGTGGTTGCGTCCACTATGGGATGAAAAATCAAATCTTCTTACCTGTGCTTTTACCCTGCGAGGTTTGCCGTCTATGATGGCGAGTCCCTTGTCAAGGAGGCTTCTACCGGGCGTTCCGGGCACTTGGAAAGCAACTATGGCGACCCCGTTCTTGGGATTTCCAGCAATTTCGCCCATGTAAAAGGCGGCAGAGCCTCCCACGAGCATACCTGCAGGAGCTATGATCACTGAAGGTGTACGGATAACCGCGCGTCTCTGCTGCCAACCCGTAACGAGCTCGCACTGTTCTATAGCTCGCTTATACAGGGTTGGGTCTTTCAGGAATTCCTTATGGCGGAACAGGATCTCGTTGGTCTTCAGGGCCATCCCATCCATGGCAATAGGAAATTGGAAATTAGCTCTTTCGAGTACGCAAGCAATTTCTTGAGCCCGGCCGACAGCAAAAGCAGGGACAAGAAGTATTCCACCGTTCTCGACAATCTCGCGAGCATATCCGACAAAATCTTCCTCAACTTCCTCGCGCGTGGGGTGGTTGGCAGTGGCGTAGGTGCTTTCGGTGATGACTGCATCCAATTCTCCAAAATTGGTATACGCTCCATTGAGTAGGTTTGAACCTTCTCCGTTTACATCTCCTGTGTACAGTAATCTCTTACCATCGGCTTCAATGATCATCGATGCACTACCTGGAATATGGCCTGCATCAAAGAAGGTTATTGTGAATTCGCCCACAGAAAACGGCTCCTGGTAGGGGTGATTAGTGGTTCGTTTCACCATCGAAATCAAGTCCATGTGCTCGTACGTGAGGTAACGGCCAGAAAGTTTCAAGAAGTCCTCGATCAGGAGCTGAGTCAGTTCAGTGGTTACTGACGTTGTATGCATTTCCATTTCTTTATTGAGGAATTGCATGGGTGCTGCTCCAGAATGGTCCAGGTGGGCATGTGAAAGGATTACGGCTTGTACCTCCTTAGGTTGGACGTGCAGTGGGAACGAAGGCTCACGACCCATTTGCACGCCGAAATCCAGGAGAATTCCTTTATCTCGAGACTTTACCAGAAAAGCAGATCGACCAACTTGCCTTGCAGCGCCGAGAGCAATTATTTCCAATGTATTGAACGGCCTTGGCCTTCTACAGGAGATAAAGATTGTCTGGATACGCGTAAAGTATTTTGAGACCTTTGATTTCCTAAAACTAGTTTCGCCATCTTGAGGTTATTTAGGCCGTTACCGCGAACTTTGAAAAGATTGACCAGGTAGAAAGCTCAGAGCCATGAAGATTCATGATACAGGTTCTCTGATTATTCGACCCATTGAGAGTTCTCAAGGAGACGAAGTCAGGATCTATGTGTGCGGAGCGACCGTATATGATTTCAGTCACATCGGTCACGCTAGAACATTCATAATTTTTGATGTTCTCCGGCGATACCTTATCCAAAAGGGTGTGAAGGTACTTTATGTTCAAAACTTCACGGATGTAGATGACAAGATTCTCCTAAAGGCTAAACGAATGGGCGTTGATCCATCTGATGTATCAAAGAAGTTCATTGATCAGTACTTCGAGGACTTCGATACCCTTAACGTCATGCGGGCGGATCGATATCCACGCGCCACGGAAACTATCGCGGAAATAATATCTTTGATAGAGGCACTACTCCAAAAGAACAATGCTTACGTTGCTGAAAATGGAGTGTACTTCGACGTTTCATCATTTCCTAATTATGGACAATTGTCCAAGAAGCATCTCACCGAACTACGGGCAGGAATTCGTGTTGATGTTGATATTACCAAGAAGAATCCCTTGGACTTCGCCCTCTGGAAGTTTTCCGATGATGATCTCACTTGGAACAGCCCCTGGGGAAAAGGTCGTCCTGGTTGGCATATTGAATGTTCAGCTATGGCCAGGAAGCATCTAGGAGAGACCATTGATCTGCATGGCGGAGGGGAAGATCTAATCTTCCCTCACCATGAGAACGAGATTGCGCAAAGTGAGTCGGTGACAGGGAAACCCCTGAGTAGAGTTTGGATGCATGTGGGACTAATCGAGATAAACGCAGAGAAGATGTCAAAATCCCTGAGCAATATAGTACCGTTGCACGAGTCATTGGCGAGATGGGATGCTAATGTAATACGACTGTATGTTCTATCTAGCTATTACCGTAGTCCTATGAATTATTCAATAGAAAATATGACAAAGGCGCAAGAGAACTGGAGACTTGTCGAATCTGCTGGCTGGGAGCTTCAATCCACGATTAGAGGAGACGGGGGATGCGACTCGATATTGAAAGACGTCGAAAAACTTGCTACAGAATTTAATTTTGCTTTAGAAGACGACATGGCAACGCATCGTGCTATTGGCGTTTTGATGCGCTTGGCAAGATTAATCAATCGCGCTGCCTCGAAGGGACAATTAGATTCTCACACTTCCAAGAGTACTAAGTTCCACTTCGAGCGTATCATGAACATTTTGGGACTTCGTTTGCCTCAGGTTTCTGAAGAAGAGCGAAAGAAGATTGATCAACTGATAATGAAGAGGAATCGACTGAGGGGAGACGGTAAGTTCGTCGAAGCAGACGCTATTCGAGATAGCCTTCGTGATCAGGGCTTCGTGATAGTAGATCATCCACACCAAACGACCTGGATAAAATTGGCGGGTCCTCAGAAGAAAGCAGATTGAAGGTCGATATGGACCTTACTACGCGACGTCGTCTTCGTTCTCAACCAGTAGTTCTTGTCTTATCCAATACTTGTGTCCAGTCAAACTTGAATGGACTTCGAGGATGCCATTCCTTCTTCTGGTCTATCAATCCCTGGAACAGGATGGGAAGAGCGATAGTGGCGTCAGCGTAGACTGTCGCAAGCGAGGCGCCATTCACATATTTTCCCCATGACTGACTTTCTTGGAAGGTGCAACCCGATAGACCTCCCCACTTTGGGTCATCCGTGGTTATCTGAACTCCATAGGTGTGACCTTCGAGAACAATTCCAACCACTTCACCCATAGGGGCGATCTGTTGTATGAAGTTTTTTGGTACACCGCCTCCAATAACTATAGCTGCCGACTTCGGTGCCTGTTCTCTAGCAGATACAGCTTCTAAATTATCCTTTATGACATCTACAGTTAGGTAAGATTTGTCTTCCCTGACCCTCTTGGCTACGTATGCGGCCAGGGCAATACCAATGGATGAGTCAGAGATGGCAGGGCAGAAAACAGGAACGTTTTCTCTCGAGGCAACTCCTAGAATAGAATCGGGGTCTCTAACCTGGGAGCCTAGAAAATGAAGATATTCTCGTGTCGAGTAGCGGTTCGGTGGTAGCTTTTCTGTGAGCTTTACAATATGTGCATCTGCGGTAGTGAACTGATCGTCGTCAGCATATATGTCGAGCATTCTATTGATTCGCTTCTTGCGAAGAAACACATCATCGACGTTGTCCTGGGCAAGGTAGTGTCTGTAACCCATGGATTCGTAGAAGTCATGATATAGGTTGGCGCCAGTAGAAACTAGAACATCTACGATGTGCAGCTTTATCATGTCGCTAATGACCTTCCTCAAACCCCCCGGTACCATGGCACCTGCTAGTGACATGAAAACTACCGGTCGTTCGGGATCTTTCAATAGATCAAGAAGAACCTTGTAACAACGACCGAGATTCCGACTTTGGAAACCTGTCCGTGTGAAAGTCGACAGAACGCCGGACGCGTCTTTTCCTTCCTCTGCTGCGAAATGTTCGACTGGGTGGCTCAATAAGTGGTTCTTACTAGGCTCATCAGTTTCAAATAGCTTAGACGGCCCGTTATTTGTTGACTGCCTCTCCTCATGATTGTCTTGTTTCTTCCGCTCCATCTCTGATTTTTTTTGATAGTGGCTAGTTATAGTCTTATCCGAAGTTACGAGGATTAATAAATCCAAGTTCTTCAAAGCGTATGGTTGAACGCATACCCTGAATTCACATAGGCGATCTAATTCTTTATAGGTGCATGTTATCATGCGGGAAGAACATATCTGATGAGCCGACTATTTGCAGTAGCCGCATTATGGATTATTGTATTTTCTATCATTGGTATGCCATTGCCCAACATGGTGCAGGCGTCTGTTGACTATGAGGAGTCAGTTGAAGTACGTTTACTGGGGGATGATGCCTTCTTCACCGTTCAATCCCAAGGTGGATTTGTTACAATTGAGGGCATTGAATCAATAGAACATGATGCAACTTCCATCCAGGCCTTCAAGTTATTGGTTGCGAGAGCTTCGGACTGGAACCCAGAATTCGAACTATTCCTACGGGGTGACTCTGGACCATTGAAGGACGATCTTATACCTGTTAATGGTGTCTTCCTTCGTGTTGAGGGTGAGTCTGAAGAAGCGGCTAACTACTTCGCGATTGAGATGGGACGGCTGCTCAAGCTCGGATTCATGCTTTATGACGTTAATCACGATGAGGGGGAGTATGTCTATTATTCACATGCTGAGTCTTCTCGACTAGTGCGAGAATTTCTGTGGCCGCATGCTGTCGTTCCTCTTGACGGATTCTCAACACTTATGAGTGTAACAGATTTCTTGAACACTAGTTCTCCAATTCTGTCGTTTTCGGGTGAACGTGTTGCCGATAGTTTTCACCATAAGTTGGCGATTAAGGGAATTCAGACAGATGTGATTCGAGACGACAGTTTTCGTCTTAAGGATGTATTTCCTGGAACCGCGAAAACAAACTCTTCCTTATTCGCATCGTCTTCAACAATTACTGTGTTTTCTATAGGGGCTTTCCTGGCTTCGGTAGATGAAAGAACTGTCAATAATTTCTATGACGACCATTCCGGTCATCTAGTGGTCTCCATTCCATCAGGTACGCCTGTCCCTGAACTAGAAATACCTCTTATTCGAGGTTTACCCTCACTGGTCGTGACAAGACAGGTGTCAAATGGTGTTCTATCAAACGATGATGAACTAGAAATAACCTTGAAAGTTACCAATATTGGGCCAGAAGGGTCGCCTCCTGCTCAGGCTATCAGTGTGGTAGAATCGTGGTGGCGGCCATACTTTGACCTGATAGATGGAGATGACTCGCTATATGCCATGTCACTGCCACCTGGAGAAGATTCAAAACCTCTAGTGTACCGATTGCGCTCTAGGCCTGGTATACCTCAACAGATCATCCAGGATATTGAACAGAACAAAATAGATTTCAGCTTCTCAGTGGCAGGTGAGACCTTTAATCAAATTGCTATCGTAAATCAGCTTCCTCTAACTGTGGATCGTGATCGTGCAGCTGTATCGATTCAGGTAACTTCAAACACTTCACAATTTGCTCTTGGTAGTACTACTCCAGTACAAATACAAGTGGAAAACTATGGAAACAGTGAAGCTTCAGACCTTCGCGTAATTAGAGATGGCATGGTCGTCAACAGAAAGACGAATTTGACTCCATCTTCTTCTTGGGTTTTCGATGATGAGATAGAACACCAGACGATCAACGCTGCAGGCCTAAACGCAGAGTGGACGGTGGAGTGGACTGGAAAAGAGAATATTTTCTCGGCACAATCCAATTCGTTAAGGATGGACAAGACCTTTGGTGGATCTGAGATCCCGCGTCTGAAAGTGGAAAAGCGATTCAATACATCTGTTCTCTCATCAACTCGACTTCTCAATGTCTCCCTATTCGTCATGAACGAAGGTAGTTCTGATGTAAGTGGTGTCCGCTTGGTGGATGCTTTGCCCACTGGAATGTCTTTCGTTGAAGGTAGTCTCAGTACAGAGGGACGGCTATTGGTTTCTGAACCCTTGGAAATAAGCAATGGCGAAGGTGTCTCTGTCTCATATGTAGCGCGTATTGACCAAATCGACAACTACATTCTATTCCCTGCAATTGCAAAGTTGGATTTTCTGTCGACGGAAATAACTCGTCTCTCAAATACTACTGGCCTTCCCCTTGCTGTATCTATATCTGAAACAATATCTCCGTCAACAGGCTTTGTTGGCGGTATATCCGTTGTAAATCTAAAAGCACTCAACGAAGGTTCATTGTCTCTTCATGACGTTAGTCTCCGCGGAATTGAATATCCACATCTGAGTTTTTTGGGTAGTGCGCCTAAATCCAAAGCAGATACAATGGAACCTGGATCCGAACAAGTCGTTAACTATAGCGTCCAGCTTGAGAATGATGGGGTCTTCTCGCGTTCTTTCGGCATGCTAGATTTTGACTTTGTTTGGAGATACCACGTAATGGTGTCCAGTGGATCAAATGTTACGATTTTTGGGCCTCCTACGGCTATGATGACTGCCGTACCTAACCCGCAGACTGAAGGGAAGGACATATCGCTTCAACTAGTTGTGAGCAACCCGTCCTCATTAGACTTGACTGGAGTCACTGTTGAACCAGATATCCCGAACGAATTAATTGTGAAAGATGATCTCCGTCTTATTGACGAGCAGTTGAGTGCTGGAGGAAAAATCACTCGGACTGCCGCTATATCGTCTAGAAATGCGATTCAAGCTGTAATACCGGCGCCCGAATTCAAATATGCTTTCGGAAACCAAACAATGACTGGAGAATCAAATTCTCTTGTTATTCAAATCCACGATAACTTTACAGTTAGATATGGATTCCCCGTAATGGCGGCGCTGTTGTTTCTCAGCATAGGATTTCTTTGGACAGTCGCCAAACAGAAGAAATCTTAGGCTATGATTGAACTATCTGGAAGATGTTGACGAGTCTATCTTTCCCTGCGACCCTCTATGAATTCAAGGAATGATTGCTTGGCATCATTATAGGACATCTGGACGGGAGGGTGCTTGAAGCAATATGCGGAGAGGCTTGTTAAGGGACCTGAGACGCCCCTCGTTAGTGCTACCTTCACTCCTCTTATTGCGTCTATCATTATCCCTGCGCTGTTATATGAGTCTACGACTCGAAGCTTAAGATCGAGTGTCACTGGCATATTCCCAAAATAGCGACCCTTCATCCAAATATAACACACTTTGTCGTTCTGCAAAAATTGGACATAGTCACTGGGACCAATGCGTGTCGGTATGTCATATGGCGCCATTGCTTTTACAGCGCTAGTCTTGCTTACCCGCTTGTCTTCAAGTCTTGACTCGGTGAGCATGTTCAAGAAGTCGGTATCGCCACCTATGTTCAACTGATACGTCTCATCTACCTTGATTCCTCTATCAACGCAGAGCTTGATTATGCTCTTGTGGAGTACTGTTGCTCCAAATTGGCTCATCACATCATCCCCGGCAACTGGTAGTTTCTTCTCGGTGAACCGTGACGACCAATTCTGGTCTGACGTTATGAAGACTGGCATGGCATTGACAAATGCTATCCCTGTATCTAGTGCAGCTTCGGCATAGGCTTGCGTAGCTATTCTGCTTCCGACCGGGAGGTAATTGATTAGCATGTCGGCTCCAGAGTCTCGCAGCGAATCCCTAATGTTGGCAGTTTCTCTGTTGGATATGGTTACTACTTTGCTCAAATGTTCTCCCACTCCATCGTGCAGATCTCCTTTGAGAACCTCTACTCCCATTCTTGGTACATCGGATATCTTTGGGAGGTTATTTTGGGGCTGAAATATTGCTTCTGAGAGATCCTTTCCTACTTTTCCTGTATCGACATCGAATGCTGCTACAAATTCAATATCAGAAGGTTCTATTCCACCTAGACTGTAGCCTGTAAGTCCAATGGGATCTTCGGAACCAGCTTTGCTGTAAAATGTAGTTCCCTGAATTAGCGCGGAGGCGCAATTTCCAATGCCAGCAATGGCGACTTTGACCTTTGACATGTCCAAGTGGTCAATCTATAATGATGGGAGAAAAAGGTTTTGAAGAAACAGGGTAATATGACCTTCGTAATGGGGCAATATCTGGAAATAATTAACGACGCTCTTATGGCAGGTTACAGGGCCGTTAGGCAGTCTCGACATTCAGCACTGCACAGAAAGATTGGCCGCGGATCTTATGGTGATCTTACATATGGGATAGACAAAATAGCAGAAAATGCTGTCTTGGGTAGAATAAACAAGTGCTTACCAAATGCGCGTGTAGTGTCGGAAGAGGCTGGTATTCTTGGTTCTCCAACAGCGCAGACAAACGTCTTGCTTGATCCCATAGACGGTAGCACAAACGCATTCCGTACAGTTCCTTTTTACTCTACTGCACTTGCGATTGCCGACGGTCCAAGATTCTCAGACATCAAGGCTGCGGGAGTGATCAATATTTGCAATGGGCAAATGATTATGGCAGAAGAAGGAAGAGGAACTTGGGCGGGCAAGACGAAGGCTATCCCTTCAAAGGTGAAAGACTGGGAACGTGCCTACATCTGCGTTGATATGAATTTCAAGAGCTTTTCACCTGAGGAGATTGCCATAACATCGAGACTATTGGAAAAGCTGGATCATCCTAGATCGCTTGGATCTGCTGCTCTAGAGACAGCAATGATTTCGACCGGTTCAATTGACGCCTTTGTAGAAGTGGCCCCTAGGCTTAGAGCCTTTGATTGTATGCCCTCACTTTTCCTAGTTCGAGAGGCGGGAGGATTTCTTCAGAGATTGGGCGGGGTTATGGATGACTACCTTCTTGACTCACGCGAGCGACTGGCCTATGTAGCGGCCGCAACCAATAATCTTGGAGAAAAAATCATGGGATTACTCGAAATATAGCATTTCGTTTTATCTTTTATACTTAGAAGAGATTCGAATAGAACGAATTGGTGCGGGCAAGATTATTCCTTAGCGAGCTTGGTCTCATTCTTCTTAGAGAGGATCAAGAATTGATCGAAGCTGCACCATTTTCCAGCGACGCGGGCGTCCAGGAATACATCCGGTTACGCGACGGTCGTTCTAGTGAGATATTCTTATCACTTTTGCAAGGCGCGTTGGCAAAAGGAGTAAGGATTGTCGAAGTAGCAGATCCATCATTGAGGGATGCAATAGAAGCAAATGGTCTGACTGCTGGGCCTTTAGAAGAATCTTCTTCCATGGAATTTGTCGAACACAAACTAGCTGTACTTGTAAGAGCCAAGCTTGCGCCTTCTGAGAAAGACGCACGCGAGAACCTGCGAAAATTCGCTCTAGAATACTCTCGTGTTACACTGCGAGAATCTGCTGCAAAGCCGGACCTACAGTTGATTCATAGTGTACAAGCTATGGATGAAGTAGACAAGATGGTCAATCTGCTAATTAGTAGACTCCGTGAATGGTATGGTCTTCACTTCCCAGAGCTAGTGCAACTAGTAGAAGATCCAAATACGTTTTCAAGTTTGGTATTAAGGCTGGGGATGCGAGATAACTTTGGAGAACAATCTCTATCTGCTTTCTCTATCCCTACTCGACGAGTTGAATTGATCATTAAAGCCGCATCGGACTCGAAAGGTGGCGATATTGGACAGGAAGACATGAATCGTATCATATCTCTGGCACAGGAGGTCCTTCATCTGACAGCTCTCCGAGAGCGACTTAATCGGCATGTAGAGCGGACAATGGCTGAAGTTGCTGCTAACATGTTGGCCGTAGCTGGTGCAACTATTGGGGCCAGGCTCATTGCAAAAGTTGGAGGTCTGGAGAAGGTTGCGAGGTTACCTGCAAGTACTATTCAGGTCTTGGGTGCGGAAAAGGCGCTATTTCGTGCTCTCAGAACGGGTGGAAGTCCCCCGAAACACGGAATTCTATTTCAGCACAAGGAAGTTCATTCTGCTCCCCGGTGGCAAAGAGGAAAGATTGCCAGGTCATTAGCTGCAAAGATCGCTATTGCAGCCAGGATTGATGCTTATGGTGGAAAAAGAGAAGAAGGCCTAGAAGAAAATCTCAGTCGAAGAATCGAAGAAATTAAAGTAAAATACAAGGACGCGCCCAGAATTTCAAAATATCCTAATCGCAATCCAAGGCGAGATCGAGGTCGAGGTAAGAAATATGGAAATTGATGGACTTCGTGTTAGAGAAATCGATGTAGAAGGTGCCGGCCGCCTAGCAACACGCAACTTGGCACCGGGAGTACAAGTTTACGGAGAGAAGCTGGCGGTAATGGATGGAATCGAATATCGTGAATGGGATCCCTTTCGGAGTAAGCTTGCTGGCGCCATTATCAAGAAGTTGGATGCCCCATTACCTGCCTCAGGCGATAAGGTGTTGTATCTCGGTGCCTCGACAGGAACTACAACTAGTCATATTTCTGACATTGTTGAAGAAGAGGGAATGATCTTTGGTGTTGAAGTTTCTCCTAGAGTGGCAAGGGAGTTCATGGATCGAGTAGTTGCTCATCGTGCCAACGTGATTCCAATTTTAGAGGACGCCCGGTTTCCTGATCGCTACGTATCATTCTTCGGCAAAGCCGATCTCATATACTGTGATATCGCGCAACCAGATCAAACGGAGATAGCCATTAGAAACTGCAGAGCTCATCTAAGAAATGGTGGAGGTCTATTTCACGTTGTCAAGGCTAGGAGCATAGATGTGTCCCAAGATCCAGCTACTATATTCGGAGAGGAAGTCGCCAAGCTGAAGACCGAAGGACTAAACGTACGACATATGGTCAACCTTGAGCCATTTGACAAAGATCATGCCCTAATTTACGCTACCAGCGCATAATCCAATCTATGTGTAGGTGTATGACCAATTCTTATTCCAGACACCTGCGCCAAGTTTTCCAGGAGCGTCTCACGATGTCAGTTCTTGACCGCTTTGCTGCAAGCCTTCTTGCGAGAGCGATAGTGCGTGAATCTGACGGATAGCCGCTCCCAAATTCACCATACCTTTGATGGAGGCCTTCTATGGCAGTATCCCTTATGACCTTTGCAATTATTGAAGCAGCGGAAACTACTGGTATTACACGGTCTGCCCTATGCATTGATCTGACGTCTGTTTGAATTGCAAGAGCGTCTTGGATTTGTTGAGCAAATCTTTCGGTGTTGCTGTCTGCAGCATCTACGTATGCTCTCTTTGGCTCAAGATCTGAAATAATTCTTGCCATTGTAATTGCTTCCAAATAGTTTAGCTTCTTGTACTTTGTACCTTTTAGTACGAAGCTATCGATGAGTCGGGGTTGAATTAGCTTGACTGAGATGGCCTCAGTTAAGCGTAAGATTACTGGGTAAAGGAAGAGTCGTTGGCGAGAAGTGAGCAACTTTGAGTCTTTAACCCCCAAATTGACAAGAACAGGAGAAATATTTTCACTCGCTTTGATCCCTGCTATCACCAATGGTCCTATTAGTGCTCCGCGACCAGCCTCATCTATCCCTGCTATTGCTAGATTAGGCAACGCCACGAGTTCCATCGAGAATACATGAGGCTAGCTCGTTAGGTATTCTTGAGCGATTCTGTAATGTGACAGTTATTTTCACTGCATGAGGGATGGAATTCAGGTACTCTATCAAGGGATCCCGAAACCACGCAGGAACTACAAAGATGGATGGTTTTCCTGCCTTGGCACAATTTGTTACTGCTCGTCGGAATTCAGGACTATGCAGCTCCATCGGTCCTACTTCGTCGCAGATGATAATATCTGAGAGCTTTTTGGCTCTGTCTAATGCACTAGCTCCAATATCTGCTAGAGCTATTAGATTGACGCGGTACTTTCGCAACCTCGGTCCTGTCTTGATGGTCGACGCAGCAAGGATTCCACTTCTTTCTGTACCTAGATCTATGAGTTCGAATCCTATTCTTTCTCCTTTATCTTTAATCTCGCGAGATAGGACTCCGCCTATGGTGAAGTTGTTTTCTTTCAGAAGGTTGATTGTCCGCGTTAATACTGACGTCTTGCCCACTCCAGGTTCTCCCGTTAGGATGAAGAGTTTTGAGGTCGATCTTTCTGGGATGATATTGTCACTCAATGTTACCCGTGTGATGTATATCCTTTGTAACAAGAGATGTATAAAGGCTAAATCTCACCAAGTCTAAGAGTGGGCATGCGCTGGCACGTGATACGGACGTCAACCGTGAGTGATCACCAGCGTAACTCATTATCGGACAAAATGTAGTTGACAGGAAGTTGAGTTCCATGGACGCGAGATCTGAGAATACTGGTGATGAGATACAGTCTAAGGTATCGTTGTTGTACGACGAGAGGTACAAACTCATCGGACAACTAAAATATCTGAACGGAAAGCGTCGGGATCTCAAACAAGAAGTTAGAACGTTATCTGAAAAGATTAGAGAAGGGAAGGTACATCTTTCTAGCTATTATGATGGGATTTCAGAATTCATAGACAAAAGGAGAAAAATCCTGGCGAATATTCGAGAAGTCCGTGCAAAGATCGATCCAATTAAGAATGGATTGAGGGATCTGAAGAAACAAACTGCAGAGAAGGGCTTGAGGAAACAGGCGGCAGAGAAGGGCCCGATGAAACAGATCGACGAACCAGTCGAAGGGCTCGAAGAACGTCTAGAAGCGATAGAATGGAAATTGGCAACCGTGCGCGTCACTCGTGAGGAAGAAAAAGAGATGATTACACAAGTCCGGAATCTTGAGATAAAGCTTCTTGTGGGCAAACGTGTGAGTGATCAGGTCAAAGAGTTGGACAAACTTGGAAGAGAGGCTCGGCCACTAAAAAA
>DAEN01000052.1:0-6816 GCA_002495315.1 Thaumarchaeota archaeon UBA141 | reverse complement strand
AAGAGAGGCTCGGTCACTAAAAACCAATCTCGAGGAATTGGACGTCTTTCGTGCTGAAGTCTCGCCACAAATGAGTGCGGAGAATGAACGACTCACTCTCTACTTTAGGGATCGGGAACGCGTTTTGGCGGAGCTAGATGATTCGGCTAATGAGATGATGCAATTAGAGGAACGTCTTCAGATTGTTGACGAAGAAATTGCTACCAACCGAGCGTTACTAAAACGTGATCTTGAGCTGAAACGTGCAAAAGAGAAAGCGGACGCGATTGCCCAAGAGAAGGAATTGAGCCAAAAACTGAAGGCGAGCGCTAGCGAGAAGCTCGCACGAGGAAAAAAACTAACATTTGACGAGTTTCGCGTGACGCTAGGCGATGACGACGGTGATGACGGTGAATCGCTTAAGTAAGACTTCATCCAGAATCATGAATATCTAATGTCGGATGACAAGTCATCCTCCTCAAAGCTCCTGATCCTATGTGTTGACCGCGATGACGATATTGGTGTAAAGGCTCAATTTCAGACTCCAATAATGGGGAGGAGACGATGTCTTTCAGCGGCCACGAAGCTGGCAGTTGCTGACCCAGAAGAGGCAGATGCAAACGCGATCTTTGGAGCAATTCGACAGCATGATGAGCTGCTCAAAAAGGGATATGAGTGCGAAGTTGCAGTTGTCTCGGGTTTCTTCAACAGTGGAGTAGAAGCTGATCGGCGGATAAGCGATGAAGTGCGTTCAATTCAAGATAAGCAGCATTTTGACGGAATAGTTTTCATTAGTGATGGAGTGGAAGACGAAACTGTCCTACCGATATTGCAGGGTATAGTTCCTGTTGTTTCTGTAAGGCGGATAATTATCAAACATAGTAAGACACTAGAGGAATCGTATGCGGTATTTGGTAGATATCTCAGAATGCTAGCTTATGATTCTAGATATTCTAAGTTTGCACTTGGTATACCAGGTTTACTCTTGGTGGTGGGTGGATTGCTTGTGGCCATTGGTTATGCTGGCGAGGCACTAATTGCGGCGATCACGATTGTGGGTGCGGCGCTAATTCTACGTGGATTTGACCTAGATAGGCTCCTTGCATCGACGGTGCGACTAAAACCCTTGGGCTTATTGAAGGCAACATTTACTATAGCAAGCCTGCTAGTCATTACAAGTGCATTCCTGCAATCTTTTGTCGAGCTTGCCTCAACCAAGGAATACGCAGCAATAGTCATGAATCCACAGCTAACTCTTAGCTACGTCCCATTTCTCGTGGGAACACTGATACAAGGTGCAATGAATCTTACATGGATTGGACTGAGTATCTTCTTTGGTGGTGCTATCTTGTACAACTGGGGACGGCGGAGTTTTCGGATATGGCGTCATTTAGTCGGACTCATAATCCTCATGGTCCTCTATTTGCCTATTCTTCAGTTTACTTCCATACTGATTAATCCAAACCAGGCTAGTGCACTAATCCTTGTTTCTTATTTGCTGATTAGTTTGGCTGCTACTTTTGGAACGGTAACTGTAGTAATTCATTATTTTCGAAATTCGCGGAGAATCCGGGGCGCAGGGCGGACTGCTTAAACAGTTTCTTAGTGCTACCGGAATATACCGGGCATACGAACGGTGGCTCGAGACTCAACTCACGCAAAGTGACTTTCCGGAACACTTGGGCATCATACTTGATGGCAATCGACGATGGGCTGAACAGAGTTCCTATCCGCGATGGTTAGGACACTGGCGTGGTGCTCAAACTGCAGTAGAAATGCTCAACTGGTGCCTTGACCTAGGAATAAAAACCGTTACTCTTTACGTGCTCTCAGCAGAGAATCTGGATCGTTCAAAGGACGAGGTTAAGGAACTACTTCGAGTTATCGATGAGAAGCTGTTAGAGCTAAAAGCTAATGATCGAATAATGTCTGAACGAGTCGCTATCAAGGCGCTCGGAAGGATCGAGCGACTTCCGGAAAGTACAAGAAAACTACTCAGAGAATTGGAAGAGGTCACCGAGAATAATGAAAACCGTTTCCTTAACATCGCTATTGCCTATGGTGGACGTGATGAGCTAATTGACGTCATGAGAAGGATTGGAGAAGAGATACAAGATGGCAAGATAGTTCCTTCGCAGGTAACCTCAAAAACTATAGAAAAATATCTGTATACTTCTCATTTGCCAAATCCCGAGCCAGATTTGATAATCCGGACTTCAGGAGAGGAAAGATTGAGTGGATTTCTTCTATGGCAGAGTGCTTACAGTGAATTGGTATTCATTGACGATTGTTGGCCTGACTTCAGAAAAATAGATCTGATGCGTGCCATACGAACTTTTCAGCGGAGGAAGCGACGTTTTGGACGATGACATCATTATAATCTATGCTTCTATGGGTGGGTGTTAGATATGTCTGCAACTGTTGTTGTTGGTGGACAATTTGGAGATGAAGGAAAGGGCAAGATCATTTCATACCTTGCATTAGATAGCTCTGTTGTAGCTACCGTCCGCGGTGGTGTCGGCCCGAATGCGGGCCACACAGTTCGTCATGGAAAGAAGACATATCGACTCAGAATGCTTCCAAGCGCCGTTGCTAATTCCCGCATAAAACTCATGATTGGACCGGGTGTTCTAGTTGACCCAAAGGTGTTGATTTCAGAAATGTCAAGATATCGTGTGAATGATAGAGTGGTAGTCGATCAGCATTGTGCCATTATAGAACAGATCCATCTGCAACGTGACAAGAAATTGAAAAGACGTATAGGAAGTACAGGAACGGGGACAGGTCCTGCCAATGCAGATCGTGCGTTGCGTGTGGTGAAGCTAGCCAAGGACGTACCGTCATTGAGTCCATATGTTGCAGACGTTTCTACAAAGATCAATGAATTGTTAGATGAAGGGAAGAATATCTTGATAGAAGGAACTCAGGGAACTTTTCTTTCGGTCTACCATGGAACCTATCCCTATGTGACATCTAAGGATGTGACTGCTTCAGCTATTTGCTCTGATGTAGGACTTGGACCACTCCGTGTGAATGAGGTATTGCTAGTTTTGAAGGCATATGTGACTAGAGTAGGTGCAGGGCCTCTTGAAGGCGAACTCGACGAAAATGAAATAGAACGTAGAGGGTGGAATGAAGTTGGTACTGTCACGGGCAGACCTAGACGAGCAGCGCCTATGAACTTGGCCATGGCAAAGCGAGCCGTTATCCTCAACAGTGCTAGCCAGATCGCGATCACAAAACTTGATGTTCTTTTTCCCGAGTTGCGTGGGAGTCGCCGAGAACAAGATCTTTCCAAGTCGGCACTGAAATTCATTGATGAGGTGGAACAAGCTATTTCAGTTCCTGTAAGTATCATCGGAACGGGACCAGGCATTCTAGATGTCATCGATAGACGCATAGTGTCATCAAAAAGGCGAACGGTTAGATAATTGGTGTCTGTTCTATAGGAGATACATTGACAAAAGTACTCCTTGGCAAAATCAAGGGAAGAGCGGACGATATCGCTGTGTTCCTTAGAGAGAAGATTGGAGACGTCGTTGAAACAGACGGCGGTGACCTAATAGTCGATCTCCCTGACGGAACTTCTTCTCAATCCGCCTTGCTTAAGACTTACCTCAAACGATTCCTGTACTTGAACGACCTTCGAAGCGATCACCGAGTCTTAGTGAATAAAGACGAGATCGAAATAGTCGAATTAGAGAAGAATGAGGAATGACTCGTTATGATTGTGGCTTTCTTAGTTGATGTAGAGTTCCTCTTAACTGGTCGCGGATAGTCCTAAGTCTTTCAAGTGAAAGTCGTCGGTTCTTCTCAATTAATTTCTCTACTTTGGAGAGTTGGTCAATAAGGTTATTCAGTACAGACTCATCCATCATTTCAACAGACTTTAGGACTATGTGTTCTTCCCGTTCAATCTCCAAAGCCAGCATAGCAATTGCATACTCTACGTTACTATAGGCCACCCAGATTGCAAAATCATTAGTTTTGACTTTACTCTTGGTAACGGTTAACACGCGTGCTCCATCCAGTGCTTCTCTTGCTTTTCGAGTTGAAAGAACAGCTTTTTGAGTTCTTCTTAGGCTATCCTCTGAGTAGCGCGGCAGATAGACACCTAATGTGGAATTGGAATCAATGGCCTTTTTAATATGGACGGAGAGGTGCGATTAATGCCCAAACCTCAGGGGGAACAGAAGATGATGTCCCCTAGCTTCATAGAACTGCAACACATTGAAGATCTTGGGCGACTTACTTGTGCATTAGAACGCGTTCCTATCCCGGTTTTTGCTATACCCGCGGAAGGATCTATCTTTCTCGCAGCACATCTGGATTTATTCATGGGAACTCCTGTGTTCTACTTTGCGCGAACAAAAGAGGCCAAACAGTTCCTGGCCTATCGGACTATTGGAGCGTCTGAGGAGGTGAGCCAAAAAGAAGGAGCGGAAGATTCAGGCTTTGCATTTACTCCATTAATAGGGATCAAACGCCTTCCAAAGTTCTACCAGGATGGACTTGCTGGCAACCTAAAGCTCAACGTCGTACCGGCGATGGAGATGGACGATCTCTCGAGTCTTGCCAAGATCTGTTCTTACAAGACCTTGTACGAAGAATCTCCGTTGCCTGTTTTTTCTTTCTCCGCGGGCTCTGAGAATATCATTGGTACTTTTACGCGTATGAATGAATATGAAGACTCTATAGTTTTCTTCTTCTGTCGGCTCAGTGAAGCTCCAACCCAGAACTTTATTCGCTATTCACCCAGACGGGGTGAAGAAACAGCTTTCACAAATCGTCTTGATGAACATGGTTTCTCTTTCATCAAGGTTATCAGGCTCATTAAATCTCACCCATTTGCTGACATATGAGTCATCAAGGGCGGAAATTTCTGCAGAGGTTGATTAGATCTGCCGAAGCCAAGAATAGTCGTGTCATACTTGCTCTAGATTTGTTGGGAAAAGGACGTCTAGAGCTTCGCGACCGCGCTATTTCACTCATTCGAGAACTGGGCGAGGATCTAGCTGCAGTCAAAGTGAACTTCCACCTTCTATTGCCATTGTCGATTCTTAGTGATGTCAAGAAAATATGTGTAGAGGCCCATGAGATGGGGCTGCAAGTAATTGCTGACATAAAACTAAACGATATTGCATCTACAAACCTACTGACTACTTCCTACCTTTGGAGAGCTGGTTTCGATGCGGTGATTGTTAATCCGATTGCAGGTTATGAAGGCGGACTTCAACCGCTATTGGAAGACGCGCGCATTCGGGAGAAAGGCGTGATAATCTTGGGATATATGAGTCATTTCGGTGCCCAATATACATACGGTCTGCCTCTCAACAGTTCTCTATATGATCGTATATCTACTCTTTCGGAACTTTTCGTTTCGCGAGCTCTTGACTGGGGTGCAGACGGTCTGGTGATTGGTGCTACTTACCCTAAGACTATCAAGAAAACTCGACAGATAGTGGGTGATCGACTTCCCATTTTTTCACCCGGAATTGCTACGCAAGGCGGTGATCCTAAAGTTGCCATAAAAGCCGGAACTGATTTCTTGATTGTCGGGCGAGGGATTTTGGAGGCAAAAGATCCTTTACGCACACTCTCTTCACTACGTAAGAAGACATGGCCGCCCAAGATACGTGTCATACGAGAATGAGAAAAGTTCGACTTATTTGATAACAACACACTGCGACGTAGGGACGTCGTTCACGGAGATTATGTGGTGGCTGATCAAAGAACTGATAGCTGCTATCTAATGGATGAAGTTCTGGAGAATTAGAAAGTATGGGCAATCAGGTTATGAGTTATAATGAGAAATCACTTCTGCGATCGTTAACGAATTTCAGCATGCGACATCATAGCCGCGTTTCTATTTACTTGCAAGAATCTTGATCATCTGATGGAATTTCAAATTTCATGAAATTCCACGTCGTTGAGTGTAACTGTTGTGTATGGAGTGGTTGGAAATTATTCAGCGAGAACTCGAGAGAACTGACCAAGCAGCTTTGAGAACTCCTCTAGAATTCGCAAACGTGAGTTTCGTTTGAGCTTTTTCATATGGTAGCCAAACATGACCTTGATGCTCGTCAGAGATCGTTACAGATTTGTTCGTCGTCTTCGCCAAGAAGTAGATAACCTGTTTGTGGATGGTTTGTTTTATTCTTTGATAGTTGTATTCGACTTCGTGACGAAAACCTGGGACAATTTCTAGAGAATTGATGCCTGTTTCCTCTAGCACTTCTCGCTTTGCAGTTTCTATCTCAAGCTCGCCATCTTCGATGTTGCCCTTGGGAAAGTCCCAATGACCCGTCGGATAATGGAGTAAAAGGAAGAGGGGTTCTTCACCAATAGTGAGCACAACTACTGCACCTGCAGATCGTTCTTCGATCATCTTGAACCACCGATCACCAAGTCAACTCGTTCTATGACTCACTTTAACGTTGTTCCATCCTGGTTTACACATCCGTTTGACGAAAACCACAAAATAGCCGAGATCGATTCTGTTTGCAGTTGAATCATGATTAACGATTCGATACTTCTTATTGAAGATGCATTGGCAGATATGGTCGATCCTGAGCTTGGACTGTCTATACCGGAACTCAAATTCATTGAAAACTTTGGTATTACCGCAGGACAGGTTGACCTTTAATTCGTTGCTACTTCGTTCTTCTGTCCCCTTATGTTCGCACTGAAGATTGCACGGGATATCAAAGAGGGATTATTGAGAATCGAAGGAGTATCTGAGGCAACTGTTACACTTACGGGGCACTTCTTAGCTGACCATGTGACTGGTATTGTAAACCGTAAAGCATTGTCTGAAAGTCAGGAAATTTCCTGAAT
>DAEN01000039.1:18224-18678 GCA_002495315.1 Thaumarchaeota archaeon UBA141 | reverse complement strand
TTTGAAGAATGAATGTTAAGAGAGTGAAGTTATTCTCAGGCGCGCGAAAAAGTGCTCGGGCTACAGCTGCCATTAGTCCAGGTATAGGAAGAGTTCGAATAAATGGGACGCCTGCGGAGGTAATAATGCCTGAAATTGCTCGCGAGAGGATCATGATTCCTCTTGAATTAGCTGGAGAACAGATTACCAAAGTAGACATCGATGTGAATGTCCAAGGTGGTGGCGTTCATGGACAGGCAGAAGCTTCAGCAATAGCTATTGCAAAGGCCCTGGTCGGCTACTCGAGAGGTGACGAGACAAGGAAAAGAATTATAGCATTTGATAGGCATCTATTAAGCGGGGATCCACGGCGAACCGAGTCGAAAAAGTTCGGAGGCCCCGGAGCGAGAACCCGAAAACAGAAGTCGTATAGGTGATAATAACATTGTTAATACCAGTTCGATGTTTCACATGT